>CALBWK010000142.1 GCA_937969415.1 uncultured Saprospiraceae bacterium
AGTCCCTATACTTGGAGAAGACTTGCCAGACGAAAGAGAAAAATTGATGTCGAGTCTGGTAGAAACCTTTCCGCAACTGACTTCTGTCTATTACGTCATCAATGAAAAGATGAACGATACGACCTTCGACTTACCCTTTCATCATTATCATGGAAAGAAGACGATTACGGAGAAGTTAGGGCATATCAATTATCAGATCGGACCCAAGTCTTTCTTTCAGACCAATACGACACAGGCGGTTAGATTGTTTGATCAGGTTGCAGAGCTAGCTAATTTGCAAGGAGACGAATTAGTCTATGATCTCTACACAGGACTAGGCAGTATCGCGCTCTATCTTGCCGATAAGTGTCAAAAAATTGTCGGCATAGAAGAAATCCCTGCGGCTATCGATGATGCCAATACCAATAAAGAGCTGAACGGTATAGATAATGCCTTCTTTGAGGTCGGTGATTGTAAAAAAGTATTTACGACCGACTTTGTGCAGAGACACGGACATCCTGATCTGATAGTTGTCGATCCACCTCGGCCTGGTCTCCATGAGGATGTCGTTAAGATGCTCGGCCATACGGGTGTGGATCGTATCATCTATGTCTCATGTAATCCGGCGACTCAAGCTCGTGATATTGCGCTTCTTGAGGGGCAATATACCGTCGAAGTCATACAACCGGTCGATATGTTTCCGCATACCCACCACATAGAAAATATAGCTTTACTCAAACGAATCTGAGATCATGGAAGAAGAAATGAAAGAAGCAGAGAAGCTGCTCGTCATAGAAAACGAAATGAAGGGATACAATAAGCTCTTGTCTGCAGCGACGGATAAGGTGCTCGGCAGTCAAGTCAGTGCCTATCCTATTTTTGTAGTTGCCAAGCAGCCAATCTCTTTGGGTATCCAGTTGATAGATAGAAAAGTAGCCAGTACCAACTGGTCTATCAATGTATCGAGCTTAGAAGAATTTATTACAGCCAAGCTCATTTTTGAGAACAAAGCAGAAGAGTTTAAGAGGACCTACAAAGACCCTAAGCAATTTATCTGTCTATTTGTATTGAGTGATTTGGGTGCACAATTTATGTTCGTACCCAGAAAGAATTAGGCGACCTCTATAGCTTCGTTTTGAAGGAGCATCTCCTTGTAAGAGATAATCGTCTCGTACCCTTTGCCTTTAAAGTAAGCTTCTACTTCTGATGGGCTATCTGCACTAGCAGCTAAAATAAAGTCTCCGCCCCAAGCGCCGAGAGATTTAATTCCACCATTGAAGTCTTTAAATCCACGCTGATCACAGATAGACTCTAGGCCAAGGTGCTGGCAGAGCAAAGCCTCATGTTCTTTGATAAGATCGATAAAGCTATTCAGCGTCTTACATCTTAATATAGATTCTGTGAGTGCAGATATCTTCTTAACCAAAGTCTTTTTTTGCTTGGCTTTTTTGAAGTAATGATCTATAGCTACTTTAGAATCTTGCTTTTGATTCAAGTGGATAAAGTAGAGATTGTCCATAAATGGAGGTTCGAAGTCTACTTCTGTGTAATTGACAGTCTCTTCACCTAGTTGATAGGTGATCGGCAAGTCTGCTCCTGCAGCAGCAACATCATACCCAGAACCTTTCGATACTTCGAAGTGCAACAATAGTGGATTGACATCTGCCCACTCAGCAACAAGATAAGTTAGGCTAGAACTAGATCCAAGACCCCAATCTTTATCAAATTCTAGATGCGTCTCTACATCAAAGCCATTCCACTTAGAGAGGAATTCAGAATTTTGACGGACAGCACCTTTAAGGAGTTTGGATAAGTAAGCGGCTTTATCATCATCGGTTGTCTTCACAGCCGAAAAGTCATACAAAGATATCTGGGCGCTAAACCACAGATTTTTTTCTTTGTCGTAACTTTTCCAGAAGAGGTCTGATTTGCGGGTTTGCTTGACGGTCATATGCTGACCAAATTTGGTAGGTATCGCGAGCGCTAGAGCACCGTCAAGAACGGCATACTCCGAAGTCAGGAGTAATTTTCCATGTGCATAGAAGCTTTTCTTGCTCACTTAATAGTTAGTTGGTTCATCAAGCAACCACGAAAATAGCTTTTAATCAAAAAAACATGGCATTTTATATATAAGAATCTACTATTTAACCTCTAAAGGGTTTTGGTAGGAGACTAGAACTAGCCTAAACGCAGCTTTTCCAAGTATTCTCTGACAGCACTAAAGGATACGATCTTATTGGCAAAGTGCTCTATCGCTGAGAGTTCCTCGTCTTTAGTGGCCTTGAGTTGGTTCAAGATATTCTGCAAATGCATTTTCATATGCCCTTGCTGGATGCCCGTCGTAACCAACGATCTCAGTGCCGAGAAGTTTTGTGCCAATCCCGCTGCTGCGATAATAGACATCAATTCTCTAGCTGTCGGTTTCTCCAAGAGTTCTAGCGAACGCTTGGCGATAGGGTGCAGGCTCGTCAAGCCGCCCACTGTACCTACGGCTAGGGGCAAGTCTAACCAAAACTTAAAGATGCCATCCTCAACTGTACAATGACTCAAGCTCGCATAATGACCATCCTTAGCAGCATAGGTATGACCACAGGCCTCGATGGCCCTAAAATCATTGCCCGTTGCGATGACTACAGCATCGATACCATTATAGATGCCTTTATTATGCGTCGCTGCTCTGTAAGGGTCTATTTCTGCTATGCGGATGGCTGTATTGAATTTATGTGCAAAAGTCTCTGCGCTCATTCCACTAGGAAACTTCCCTAGATCCGCTACAGGGCACTCCACCCAAGCTCTGACAATACATTCTGGCGTATAATTGGAGAGGATGCTCATTACAATCTCCACTTCTCGATCCTGGTCGAAATGACTATCTGACTGTATATGGTTGATAAGACTTTTAGAAAACTGCTCTAGGCAAGTATTGATAAAGTTGGCGCCCATAGAGTCACAGGTCTCAAAGGATGCCAAGAGTTGATAGAGCCCAGGATGCTTATCCGTCAGATCGAGCAACTCTATGTCTAGGATACCGCCACCCCGCTTCACCATACTTTTGGTAATCGAGAAGCACTCCTCTATGAGTTTTTGTTTTATCTCCGGAAAGTGATAATGGAGCTTGGCCTTGTCTCCGTGCCACAGGAAATGAACCTGCCCTAACTTCTTCGTAGAGAGGATTTCTGTATGGAATCCTCCTCTATCCATCCAGAACTTGGCGGCAGCAGAAGCGGCAGCAACGACCGAGCTCTCCTCTATAACCATCGGCACACAATAAGCTTTGTCGTCGATGATGAAGTTAGGTGCTACGCCAAAAGGCATCGGAAAGTTGCTGATCGTATTTTCACTAAAGGCATCTAGAATCTTCTGTTGCTCTTCGTTTGAGTGCCAGTAGCTCATTAACTCAGACATTACCGTATCAGGCTCCTTAAAGAAGTTCTGAACGATCCACTTTATTTTGCCTCGCTTGGAGAGCTTAGAAAATCCACTTATCGTCTTGTTGCCTTTCTTCTTATCCATAGCTACAATGGGTTAGGTCGTAGATTTTAATTGGAGAAATGACTTGGCCATTTTGAGCCCTTCTATTTGTGTCTGGCAGTA
>CALBWK010000143.1 GCA_937969415.1 uncultured Saprospiraceae bacterium
CTCCCCTATGTTAGCCCACGTGATGTTAAACTGCTGGTCATCAACATTCTCACTCGTTACGCCATCTAGACAAACTGTGGCAATAAGCGTAGGCTCTTCTAATATTGGCACAAAATTCTGATCGATTTCATCTCCAAAATAAAAGGCAATTAGTTCTGTGCCAAAAAAAGGAACTGTCTCTGCTGTCCATCCATTCTGTCCTTCTGCAACCAGTGTGATACCCTCTCCAACAACACCGCCTAATAATCCAGTAAAATAATCTTCTGCACATAGATTAGACACTTCAAGATCATAACAACAATCCTCAGATTCTGTATTCATATTAAAATCAATGCTCGTTGTTTCTTCTGGCACACAACAAACAGGAAGTGTGACACAGAAATCATCCTTGCAACAATCTCCGCCTTGTGGGTTCTGTGGAATAACATCAAAGCAGACTTCTACTTCCTCTGCTACAAAATCTTGCCGTCTGATTTGAAAAGTCATCTCTCCTGATATATCGCCTGGGGGCACCATATCTACGCCTGTTCCAAAATCTATAGAAAGCGATGGAGAGATAGCCGTCCCAGGTTGTTGCGCAAAAGTCAGCAACCTATCAAAGATCTGATCATTGTCATTTCTGAGTTGTAGAGTGACCTCCCAAGTGTCATGATCTAGGCAGGAAATTTGCTCGTTCATTACGGTGAAGCAATCAGAATCATCAACACTTGTGTCTTCATCACAGGGTTCACCTTCAATGACAATTAAATCATCGAATACCAAGTAAAATGAAGTCTTATCTCCTTGACCTGAAGGAGAGGGATCGCAACTAGGTCCAAAAATTATTGCCTCATATTGCTGATTCGCCATAATTTCTATAGAAACTCTATTCTGTGTCCACGTACCCGCCTGAATATTAAGACTTGTTCTGCCAATCACTTCATAATTATCTTCCTTACAATCACCACCTGAAAGCGGAATACTACAATCTGGTATTCCTAGAATAACAAAATCACCAACGTAAGTACCGCCAAATCTATCTTCTGATGGCGTACCTATATAAAGTTCGAAGGTATATTCGACACTTGGCTCAATCGGCTCCAACAAACATGCTCCAACGTATTCAACATAATCTATGCTGGAATCAATAATTGCCCCAACCCAATGATCACTGTTATTTGGTGGAGGAGTAATCAATCCAAGGCCACCTACGCCTCCCATAAATGAAGGTCCATACAAATCCGAAGTTGCATCTGTGGCTTGAATCCATGATACTGCACAGTCTAACTGTGTGTGGGTAGTAGGTTCACATTCTACATCTTCAAATCCAGGATTAGGAATTAGGGACTCTTCTAAGATCATCTCATCATCACAACAGCCTTCCGCACCTTCTACTATAACTTCATAAGTAAACGTCTCTAGGACATTTGTAAGAATTTCTCCTATTCCTGTGCCTATATTCAATGTCACTGTCGTCGATCCGATCTCATAGGGCTCAGTCATATCTTTACCATCGCTTCTTGAGAAAGATTGGACAACATCAGAAACAAAGCAAGTACGCATCCTAAGGATCTGCGGTTGTACTGAGGCATTACATATTTCAGCATTAGCTGTAAGAGTCTGGTCTTCAGGAAAGGTCGTTAGGACATAATAACTCTGATCTGAAGCAGGTCTTATAATATTTTCGCAGTATGTGTCTTCACATCCATCTTCGTAGACCACGGTCAAGCAGACTTCGTTTATATCAAATGCACCAAAAAGGTTGAAAGTGTAATTGATATTACTCGTCGTAAATGTTTCTGTCACTCCAGCAGGATTTGTTACCTCCCAGAGATAAGCATCTATATCCCCTTGACCTTTAGTATCAGCAAAAAAATCATAAGTAGGCGAGCACGGTTCACGTTCATATGTGAAATTCGATTCACAACTGAGACTCTGAGCGCAGGCATCATTGACTCCAATATCCTCAGTGAGCAGATTGTCATCTCCTGCCTCTAAAAAATCAAACATAATACCACTATTGGTAGGGAAAGTACGATCAGGAATTAGGTCTTGCCCTACAAATTGTATGGTGTTCTGAAAGTCATAATAGAGAACCAACCCTGGTTCGTCCGGACTCATAATACAGTCTTTGTTGTCTATTATCTCATCAGTTGTCCTGGCATAATCCCATACGCGAAACTCATCCATCTCGCCATCCCAAGAATCCCAAGTAGCGCCATTGGGTCTAGCTATCGTCAACAAGCTCTGTAAGTCAAATGGACTACTTTGCTCAGTAGTGTATCTATAAATTCTATCTCCGTCCCACACCAATGTGATCTGATCACCTGATTTAATAACCGCAATGTGGTGCCACTCGCCATCAGCACTTATCGGAAAGCCCGGTCGCACAAAACTAGATCCATTGTTAAGGCTATAATCCAAGACATTAATGCGATTACCACTCTGCAAAATGATAAATCGTTGGATACCTCCAGATCCAGAACTAGGATTCCATCCAAAGAGTGCTGCTCTTCCATTAAGACCAACATCACCACGATACCAGATTTCAGCTGTAAAATCACCACTACCGGATATTGGAGATTCGATATGAATCATCTCTTCCCCTCCTTCAAAATGCATAACACGATTCTGTGCTTTTACGGCTATGCTTAGAAGTAGGCATAGGCAGGCTAGATATGATATTGCTCTCATATTAATTAGGGTTAAAAATTAATTGCTCTTAGAAATATTTACTGATCTCACAACCAATTTTATTTCTTCTAACAGCAGGTTTATAATAATGTCAAGTGCACAAAGCGCATCTGACTTCAATGGCTTTTTTCAATTTATTTGGATTCTCTACTATGAAAACATTCTTCCTATTCATCTCTGAAATAATCTCTAAACCAAAAGCTGATTGATTATAGAGTTTATAAAAACTAACGTCACTTATTTCTTGATACCCCAAATCAAAATCCAAATCCGTCTCAGAAAAATCTAGCATACTAAATCTGATTCTTTTCTTTTCGAGAACTAACTCTCCCTTGATCTGCTTTTGCCCATCCCATAGAATTGCCTTCATACTCCTTATTTCGATATTAAGGTACTATAACGGTAGAGGTAAAATCATGGTGACTTAACCATTGGTAGGAATCAATTAATATCTGGTAATTAAATTACTGAAGTAATTAGAGCTTACACCTTAATCAAAACACTAACATAAGTGCCCTCATCAGTATATCTAGGCGAGATAGTAAAGTTTTTATCTTTGATACTGTTATTATGGGCCAAGCGCTTACTGGTAATACTCATTCCATAGGACTTATGCAACGTAGACTTGCGAGTTGCTAAT
>CALBWK010000144.1 GCA_937969415.1 uncultured Saprospiraceae bacterium
GATGAGAGACTCGAACTCCCGACCCCCTCGGTGTAAGCGAGGTGCTCTGAACCAACTGAGCTAATCACCCTTATTAAAGAACCGCTTTTCATTCAAAGCGAGCGCAAATATATATGCACCCCTAACTAGATGCAAATTATGAGCCAAATAAAAGCAACCGAATAGCAGGAGTGGAAGTCTGCCCAAAAGCACCATATACTGGCATTTTCGGCTGTTTTACGCCTCTAGGCTGACATATTTTCCCTAAGGAATGGCCAAATATTGCATTCTATTCCTAGATTTAAGCAGCTATGGTTTTCAGCTCCTTTAGTTTTCTGATCTTTTTCCTGCCTTTAGTCCTCTTGATTAACAGGTGGCTATCGCTTACTTGGAGCAATGTATTCTTGTTCCTCACCAGCTTACTATTTTATTTCTTGGGAGAGGGTCAACTGGTAGGATTGCTGATATTGTCTATAACCTGGAACTATATCCTAGCGATTATTACAGATATCAAGTCGGGCTCACTTAAGAAAGCAGCCTTATCCATTGGCATCAGTGGTAATTTATTGCTTCTAGCTTTTTACAAATATTTCGGCTTTATAGTGCAAAGCTTTGGGCTTACAGAAGTCCTTCCTACCACATCTTATCAAGATATCGTACTGCCTATAGGTATTTCATTTTTCACATTTCAAGGCATCTCGTATCTGATAGATGTCTATCGAGGAACCCACCGATCCGAGAGGTCCTATATAAAGCTAGGTCTATACATTTCGTTTTTCCCACAGTTGATTGCAGGGCCGATAGTCAAGTACAAGGAAATCAACAGCTACTTATCCAAAAGAGTAATGACCGTAGAGGGACTTTATTCTGGTAGTCAAAGATTTATCCGCGGATTGGCTAAGAAAATTATTATAGCAGATCAGCTAGCATTGGTTGCCGATCAAATATTTGCCACAGATGTAGTTAACCTGCCTAGTTCTATGGCTTGGCTCGGTGTACTGACATATGCTTTGCAGATTTATTATGACTTCTCTGGATATACCGATATGGCTATAGGGATGGGCAAGATGCTCGGGTTTAAAATTCCTGAAAACTTCAACCACCCATACACTGCACGATCAGTCAGAGAGTTTTGGCAGCGTTGGCACATATCCTTATCCAGTTGGTTCAAAGATTATCTCTACATCCCCCTTGGAGGGAATAGAAAAGGAGCTATCAGAACTTATATCAATTTGTTGATTGTTTTCTTCTTGACTGGGCTGTGGCATGGGGCGAGTGTCAGCTTTATAGTGTGGGGTTTATTACACGGTTTGTTTATGATCCTAGAGCGGCGATTTGGTAGAATGAATTTCAAATGGCCCAGCTGGATTTCTCACCTCTATCTCTTAATGGTCGTGGGAGTTCTCTGGATCTTCTTTAGAGTAGAAAAAATTAATGAGGCACTGGTCTATTTGCAACGGTTAATAATGTCTCCAGAATCAGCGGACTTCTCTGCATTGATGTACGTCAATCCTTATGTGTTTTTTATAATAACCTTAGGAGTTCTGTTTTCAGGACCACTACGCAGCAAACTATCAAGCCTAATCTACAGCAAAATATCTAACGAGAACCAATATACTTTAATGACAAGTACTCTAACTCTAGGTCTCTTTGTCTTTACGCTTTCTCAGATGTTCGTATCTTCTTATTCACCTTTTATATATTTTAGATTCTGATGCGGATTGTCCAATTGCTCTACTTAAGTCTTCTTTTTCTATTACTGCTAGTGATGGGCCTAGGACTTGTCGCACCGCTCTCTCTAAAGGACAGTTGTGATGCTGATTCTACTGCAACTTTTAAATCCATCAGTGAATTATTTTTGATCAAAGAAAAGGTCCAAAGTTTTGAGACACTAGCGAAGAAAAAAATAAATTTTAGAAATACACTTATACACTGGAATAGCTTCATCAAGTTTCATCTTTTTAAAAGCAGCATCAATACAGACCAAGCTGTCATCGGAAAAGATGGTTGGCTCTACTACTCTAGTAAGTCCGACAAAATATATGAGAGTTTTACTAGACAAAATCGTTATCGCTATGAAGAGTTAAAAGCTACACTGGATGAAATCCAAAGTAGAACAATTGCTCTAGCAAATAAAAATATCCAGTACTGCCACGCTATCTGGCCTAACAAGTCTACAATCTATCCAGAGTATATGCCTGAGCGGTATAAGCATCAACAGCAAGAGGAAGGATCTAAGATGACACAGTTCTTTAATGGAAATAACAGTAATAGCTTGCCACTAGTGGACATTAGAGATACTCTTTTTATTCTCAAGAAATCAACCTTGCTCTACTTGAAGCACGATTCGCACTGGAATGATCTAGGTGCTTATTACGCCTATGTCGCGCTGATGCAACAACTGCATATACAACCGCATCCGTTATCAGATTTTGAGGTGACTTGGGAGACAAGTCACAAAGGAGATTTGTTGGGTTTGATAGGTTTGTGTAACGCCACTTCTATAACTGAAAAAATACCTGCCCTGAAATACAAAGGCGATAAAGTCATCGAAAAAATAGAGCGGGAAGGCAGCACGGGTCCACTCTTCCGTTGTGCACAAGCAGAACAGAAACAAACCTTATTGATGTTTAGGGATTCTTATGGCTCTGCGCTGAGGCAATTTGTTTCTCTACACTTTGAGACGGCCTATTATCCTTGGAAGCAATACGATGCCGCACTGGTCAAGGAGTTACAACCTGATGTCGTAATCTGTGCCCCAGTAGAGCGCTACCTCTAACTCGAGAAGATACACAACAGCCACAAAAAGAAAGTACCTTTGTCCTATGCAATTTTCTGACTTCAATCTCAATAAAGCTCTATTCAATGCCCTAGATGATTTGGGCATACAAGAAGCGACAGCTATCCAAACCAAGACCTTTGGCCCTATTATGTCAGGAAAAGATATTGTAGGCATCGCGCAGACAGGTACTGGAAAGACCTTTGCTTTCTTACTGCCGTCACTCAAGCTGTGGAAGTTCTCTAAATCGCCTTTCCCCCAAATCCTCATACTTGTTCCGACGAGAGAGCTGGTTGCGCAAGTGGTCGCAGAAGTAGAGAAACTGACTAAGTACATGACCTTTCAAGTCGTCGGTGTCTATGGTGGGACCAATATCCGGACTCAGAAAGCAGAAGTTGCGCAAGGAGCGGATATGATCGTAGGTACGCCTGGCCGTCTTCTAGATTTACTCAAGGATGGCGTCATCAAAACCAAAAATCTTAAGAAACTTATCGTCGACGAAGTCGATGAGATGTTTAATCTAGGATTCCGTACCCAACTCAATGGCATTGTAGAATTTCTTCCAGAGAAGAGACAGAATCTAATGTTCTCAGCTACCCTGCCTGAGGAAGTCATCGAGATTATAGACAATTACTCAGACTACTATGAGCAGATAGAAGCTGCGCCTTCGGGTGCGCCTCTTGAGAATATTGATCAGTGTCAGTACGAACTAGAAAATTTCAATTCTAAAGCCAATATGTTGGTCTGGCTGCTCCAGTCGCAAGCGGATATGACCAAGGTTCTAGTCTTTGTGAGCACCAAAAAAATGGCTGATATACTCTATGAGCGAATGCTACCCATCTTTGAGGAGAGTGTAGGCATTATCCACTCATCCAAATCACAGAATTTACGATTCACTACAGTGCAGCGCTTTCAGGATGGCACTCATCGATTTATCATAGCAACAGATGTCATTGCGAGGGGGTTAGATGTTTCTTTGGTGACGCATGTTGTCAATTTTGATCTTAATGAAGTGGCTGAGAACTACATCCATAGAATCGGCCGTACGGGACGAGCGGAGCAAATGGGGCAAGCGATTTCCTTTGTCTCTTCTAAAGAAGCTGAGACATTAGAAAAAATAGAAGCGCTTATGGGGCAGCCTATCCCTATAAAAATTCTTCCAGAAGAGGTAGAGTTGTCAACTGAGCTAATTGATCTAGAGAAGACCGTAGAATTTATCCCGTTCAATAATCATAAAATCAAGCAGCATAAGCCGTCTGGTGAGGCCTTCCACGAAAAGGCAGAGAAAAACAAAAAGGTCAATAAGCGTAGAAATTACGAGGAAGAAATGAAGAAGAAGTACAAAAAGCAGTATAAAAAGAGGCGAGAAAATTAAACCATTTGAAAATAATCCTTAGTTTAGAATTATTAACGAAACAAACTACTTAACAAAAACTAGAACTTTATGTCCAGCAACGTAACTAAACACGGTCTATTTTATGGATTGACCTCTAGCATCTCTGGGTTCCTTATGTATAATGGTATGTTAGGAACAATGATGCTTTCCATAATTGGTATTGTGGTCTTCATCTTAATTCTAGTCTCAGCTGGGAAAGCCTATAAGGCTCAAAATGGAGGCTATGCTACTATGGGAGAATTGGTTAAAACCTTTTCTCTAATTCTTATAATAGGCTTACTCATTAACGCAATGTTTCAGTTCGTCTACACGATGACGATGAGTGAAGAGAAAAAGGATACTTTCATTGAAACTATGGTAGAAAACCAAACAAATATGGTAAGTGGCATAATTCCAGAAGAACAAATTGGTGAAATGGAAGATCAGATGTACGAACAACTTTCTGGTATGTTTAATCCTTCTACTATATTAATGAACTTACTTATCGGAGCAATATTCAGTATACTCATTTCTCTGATTCCCGCAGCCATAATGAAAAATAATCGGGAAGAATTCGTCTAAAAGAAATACAGAAAAAATAAGTGGTTGCCTATCTTAGGCAATCACTTTTCTATTTGTAGTACCCAAGTGCACTAAGAGATAGCAGACTTCTTTATGATATACTCGGCATAGTCTCCGATAAATGCCGAAGCCTTTCCCTGTTCTTCAAAATAGCGCTTGGCATTTAGGCCTTGCTCTTTCACTTTGTTAGTATCTGAGTAATATTCCAAAATGCTCCTCTCAAGCGCCCCATCATCTAGGTGTCCTACACGTACCCCCGCATCATAAGTGGTCAACACATCTGTGATTTCATTTCGCTCAGGCCCTTCAAAAATTACTGGCTTCCCCAAGGCTAGCGAACTGTACAACTTACTCGGAACCATCAACCCATTAAAATTATCTCTCAGTGTAATGAGATGAATATCTGTCTGTTTCATAATGGCCGTAAACTCCTCATTCTCCAAGTAACCTACCATCGTCATATTCTTTGGCTTGTGCTCATCATAAAATCCTTGCACCTCTTTTTTTCTATGGCCTTTGCCGAGCATAATAAAATGGATATCGGGATGTGTCTCTTCTAGTCGAGCGCTTACCTTCAACACACTCCTAAACTCATGCGCTACACCCATATTACCTGCATATATAATGGTAAACTTATCACTCAGTCCTATCTTAGCAAAGTAATCTACAGTCAGTGGTTCGTCTTTGACCTTAGGAGCATTGATGACAATTTTTACTTTTTGGGGGTCGACACCTTTATCCACAACCATCTTCTCCATACAAGATCCTAAAACAACTACAAACTCAGCTTTAATTAGTGCCTTGTCCATCTTTTTGTCTAGCAGCTTATATAACCACCCTCCCATATCCAGGTAGCCTAAGGCACCAACAAGGCCAGGATAATGATCCATAATATGAATAGCATAAGGCACACCCCGCAATCGACTCAACCAAGCACCGATGATGGGATAGAGCGGTGGTTGCGTAAAGAATATATGAAATTTGGCAGGAGAGAAAAGTATTTTTAGCGAGGCAGAAATCGCATAGACAACTTGGTTAAATCTCTTTCTAGACTTGGATATAGAAGTCAAAGAAGACTTTTCAAAAAATTCTATATGATCATCTCCTCGGTTGGTCTTTCTATATTTTGACTGACTGATATAGGCCACACTCTTGACACCACGGCTGTTGATTTCTGGTAACAAATGATCTAGAATTGCTGCAGCGTGATTAAAAGTATTGAAGAAACGAATATCCAAAATGTGTAATTATAATTTGATTTAATTAGTCTCCAAGTTGTCTAAGCATATAGCATCTTCCACTTGCTCATGATCATTCCGTTTGCCTCTATAGATGGCTGTGCCGATAACAAAGCCTATCATCGCATTCATCATTTGGATCTGGGTCATCATCGACACTATAAGGAATAAAAATGCCAATAACGCAGGGCCATTTCTCAATTGACCCCTGAAAGCCAGATATATGGCAAAAGGAAATAAAAGCCCTATGAAACCCAGCTGATACAAGACCATATTTATGCCGCCCGAGAGTCTCGGTTTTTTCTCGATTCTGTGTATCGTCAGGAAACTATCGTACAACCCTTTTCTTCTAAATTCCGTTAAAAACTCACGATAATATCCCAGTCCTTGCGGCATAAAATTATGATGCTTCATCACAAGAAACGGTGCAACTGTACCTGTAAATCTTATCCCGACACTCCCATCTATCTTGGTCACCAACAAAGGGTTCTCTATGAAAGTCTGCGCGAGCTGCCCTGCTCGCGTATCCTCTATCTTGCTCCAATAAGACAGGGCAATAGAAGATACTATTATGGCCGCCACTGCTGATCCCAATAAATAATGAAACTTGAATCTGCACAACTGAATAAAAACAAAAAGTCCAAACGCCAATAAAAATATAGCTATAGCAGTTGCAGATCTGGATATAAAGACCAACTGGAATAGCAAAAGAGGAATAGCGATATAATTTTGTCTCTTTGAAAAATACATTAACGAGAAAGCCATGAAAAATAGGCAAGTCGTACCATAAAAAGCTGGTTCTGAAAACAAAGACACCACGCCTCTACCACTCTGTAAGACGCCTCGATTCATATTTATAAATGCTGAACCAAAATCTGGAAGAACATACAGTTGCATCAAGCCAACAAAAGCAATTGTCAACATAGACGCCATGAAAAACTTAAAACTCACCTTATATCTTAACTGATGTAATATCCAGTAAGTGATGGTCGCAATTAAGGGCGGTGATAAATAATTCAAAGTATTCTTGAAAAATTCAAACACCGTCACTTTATTAAAAAAGACAAGAAAAATAGATATAAAAAATACTATCCATAGCAAGACGAGCGGAGCATTGATCCGCTTGTTGCTTATGGCAAATAGCAATACCAAACCCAACAATAATGCATTGGGTTGTGTATCCGTCCCTAACTGAAATATATCTATGTAAGGAAAGAAACAAAATAGAATAAATAAGTAGATTAGAAATTTCATCAAGAAAATAATCTAGAATCCAGTTTTAATAAAGTAAAATTTCTTACAACTCCTTTCACCTATTTCTAAGTGGTTTATCGCTTCTTATAAAATGAAAGTCCTTTAAATTATTACGGTTTTCTTTTCCTTAAAAACTTTGCCGGCACACCTGCCCAAATTTCATTCTCTCCAACATCCTTATTCAGTACGGAACCAGCTGCCAATACAGAACCTGTCTTCATCGTCACACCTGCTAGTATAATACAGCCGTGACCTATCCACACATTAGATTCTATAACCGTTTTCTTTTCATGGGTCCGCCCAGACTGACGAATCAATTGGTCTCCGATATGATCTATTCTGTGATCCCCACCAACAAAACCAACATAAGAAGCGATAAGAACATCATCACCGATCTCAACATTACAAGCAATATGCGTATGCCGCCCCATATAGACATCATTCCCTACCCTGATCCTATGACCTCTCGCGATATGAAATCCTCCTCTAGGATAAAACCGCTTACCCGCTTTTATGTCGAAAAATAAAGCTCGTCTAAGGTAATACCTGCTCCCGTTGATTACCAGCCTTTTTAAACGAGTCAAAACCCCAGCCATCTCCCCTTTTTGCGCTAAAATAGCCAATTATCTCCTGCTACTGCCCGCTTCGATTACCTCAGAAACTAGATTAACACCTATTTGCTTTGATGTAGGTATTCTTTAAGGGCAGCTACCCGCTGAGCCGCATAGTCCTTGTATTCCTTATGCTCATAAGGGCTCTTTATAAACTTTCGGTAATAGCGCAAAGCCACATTCTTATCCTCATAATACTTATCTGAAGCCCGAGCGAGATAGAATAGCAGCACAGCATCTTCACCATACTTGTAAGCATCTTGATAATGGGGTATAGCCTCTTTAAGATTATCCTCCTTGTTGTACAATCGAGCTAAGTTTCTATGATAGAGATCCACATCCTTGGATATGCCTGAATTGATGGCCTCGTTTAGGTGGTACTTGGCAGATTCCATATCGTCGAGCGCTTCATAAGCCACAGCTAGGTTATAGTGCGCATATTCTTTGGTGCCTTCATTAGAAATGGCTTTGGTGAGATGATAGATGGCTCTATCAAAGGAATCTATCTGTATATAGGCGTAACCCAACATTTTTTGATATTGGGGCTTCAACACATACTTCCCTCTGATCACTTCCACATAATAAGCCGTGCTGTCATATTGTTTCTGTCTAAATTTGCTCTTGGCCATTAGCAGATTAAGTCGAATGTTAAGAGAATCCATCTCTAATCCCGATCTCAACAAACTGTCTACTTCTACAAATACCCTCTCGGACAACAATAACTCTGACAATCCACGCAGGCTAATTAGATCTGCAGGATTAAGCGCATTGGCTTGGGTGTAGTAACGCATCGCATCCTTGACTAAGCCTGCCTCACGGTAGAGCTCACCGAGTTTCCTATAGTAAAGACCTCGATCAGGATACAATTGGACTAATCGATTGTAATACTTAATACCTTTGGGAATGTTCTCTTCTCTCTCATAGATAGTCGCTAATTGTCTCAATGCTGTGACATTGCTGCTGTCCTTAGATTCTAATCGGATAAAGAGCGCTCGGGCTTCTGGCTGTTGTCCGAGCTTTATCGCTGCTAGGCCTGCCCGCTCATATAGTGGCAACAGTGTAGTATCTAATTCTAAGGCGCTATTATAAAGCCTTAGTGCTTCGGTATAATTTTCTTCTTCGTAGTATCGATCTGCTAAAACCGATAAGGAATCGACTTGTGACCACATCGCACCATACGCCAAGCACAAAAGAAATAGCAACTGCTTTTTCATAATTCAAAGTTCCGCTAAATATACTTAGATGACAAAATTGAGGATTGTGGTGTTTATCTATCGCTAAAATCCTAAATTTAAATTATGCTGAACAAACAAGAAGTAGGTTTCTGGAAAGCGGTGTGGCCATTGGCATTCTTTTTTGCTGCCATCATCTATGGTTTATTTATCCAACCAGTCTTCTTGAAAGAAGGGATGCTACCCTTTGAGGTTCTCATACTGATGGCTATGACTTTTTGCGGTATTTATCTCATATATCATGGCTATACATGGAAAACCATTCAGCATCATATGACTCAGAAGGTAGGAGAATCCATAGGTGTGATTATGATATTATTTTGTATCGGCGTCTTGATCGGTAGCTGGATCGTATCAGGGACCATTCCTATGTTGCTCTACTATGGCTTACAAGTGATTAGTCCCGACTGGATTTATCTCTTTGCTTTTTTGATCTGTATACTTTTCTCTTTGCTTACAGGAACGAGTTGGGGATCAGCAGGCACAATCGGTATCGTGCTTATGGGCATTGCCGAAGCCTATGGGGCCAATACTTTCATCACCGCTGGTGCTATAGTGGGGGGCTCATTCTTCGGTGATAAAATGTCTCCGCTATCTGACACAACCAATGTCGCTTCCTTAGCAACCGACGTACCTCTCTTTGATCATATCCGATCTATGGCGTATACGACAGGACCCTCAGCGATAATAGCAGCAATAATCTATGCAGGCTTATCACCCTACTTCAGTGGTCCTCTAGCGTCGACAAGCCAGCCTGAGAGCATACAGGCAACGCTTACTGGACTCCAAGATATGTTCGAATTTAATCCCCTACTCCTCTTGCCACTAGCAGTTGTTGTCTGGGGTTCTGTGACCAAAAAGCCCATCATCCTGACCTTACTAGGTTCTTCTTGGCTGGCTATGATATTGGCCTTAATCCTCCAACCTTTTTCTCTGAGCAACATCATAGAAAGTCTTAGTTCTGGATTCTCTGTATCAATGGCCGAAGGTGTCGATCCAGATTCTAAAGTCCTCAACATTCTCAATCGTGGAGGTCTCTATAGTCTCATTAATGGGATAACAACTTGCTTCTTGATATTTGCTTTTATCGGTATGCTGAATGTCATCGATGCCATAGATGTGGTCATCAGAAATGTCATGGAGAAAATAAAAACAAAACGACAACTTGTCGTCGCTGCCTTGACGAGCACCGCCTTGACCAACTTAACGACATCCAATCAATATGCGACGAGCTTTGTGATAGGTACTGCATTCAAAGATAAATTTGACGAGCTGGGTGTCAACAAAAAAGTACTTTCTAGATCTATAGAAGACGCCGGTACTATGTTGGAAAATTTAGCGCCTTGGACACCTTCTGGACTGTTTATGCTGGGAGCGCTGGGTGTGTCGTCCGTCGAATATGCGCCATATCAATTTATGTCTCTGATCAATCTCGCTGTGGCCTATTTTTTTGCGGTGACGGGGATTGCTTGCTTTTATAAGGAAGGGTCTAGTAGAGAATAATATCTCTAATAATAGGCCGCTAGCCTTAATTTCTATTTGGATACTGCTGTAAAAATCACAAGAGGACTGACATCGAGCAATAGGTATTTATAGCCTAGAGATGAAACTAGTTAACCTCTTGTGATGCTTAGATAATATCATACCTAAGTTAGACTTAATGTTTTAATATTTGTGTAGTGCAAGTCTAAGGGAGATGAAAAAATAGGGCTATAAAAGCTCGTTCATTTCCCCACAACAGATATCATACAACTTTTTTCATTCCGACTGTAGCGAAGCGAAACGGAGGAATCTCCGTTCTCGCAATGTGTAGATTTGATTTGAAGGAGTGGTGCTCAATGCACTAAGTAGCTATTAAAATGGAATAAGAAGATGCCACGATTGATATCGTGGTTCACTCTTTTCAAAGGGAACTTATAATATACACACTTGACTTTCAGATTTACTTTTGATATTTGTTTAGTCTTTGGAATTAGTTAGTCGTCTAATGAGCTTAGTAGTTACGAGAACGGAGATTTCTCGGAGCTGCTCGAGATGAAAAAATAGGGTATATAAAACTCGTTCATTTCTCCACAACATAGATCATACAACTTTTTTCATTCCGACTGTAGCAAAGCGAAACGGAGGAATCTCCGTTCTCGCAATGAGTGCACTTAAAATACACACTAGACTTTCAGATTTACTTTTGATATTTGTTTAGTTGTTGGAAAGAGTCAGTCGTATTATTATAGCTAGTAGTTACGAGAACGGAGATCTCTCGACGATGCTCGAGATAAAAAATATGCGAGTAAAGTTAGATCACTACTCCATAACCACCGCTCTCATCTTCTCCAACATATCCCCAAAGATGTCATCCTCAATCAGTGCAGCTAAGGCAACCCACTTATAATCTAAAGACTCGTCTTCATTGATGGTAATATTTTTTGCTCCAGCATACTGGAACAGATACCGGAAGTCGTGATGATAATGCGCTGCTTCTTTTTTCTTAATGTTCTCAGGTATACGATGGGAATCTATATCGAATGGTAAGGTATTAGTACCGTTAGAGATAAGTGTAAGCTGTTCTTGAGCGATGCTAGTTTCTTCCAGAACTTCTCTATATGCAGCAGCTAGAATGTTGGCATCAGTGGCGTCTATGTGCCCTCCAGGCTGTAGCCATTTACCTAGGGACTTGTGGTGGATTAATAGGATGTGGTCCAGCGACTTATTGAGTATAAAAGCACTAGCCGTCAGATGTCCATCGAAGTTTTTTCTAGTGTACAGTTGTTCTGTTGTGTTGCGATCTAGATAGTGACCAAACTCCATTTGTCGCTGCTCTTCTTGAGGGTATAAGCTTAGGTACTGATTGAGAATTTCTTTTATAGTTGAGTTGTCTTCCACTTAAAGTTATTTGAACGTGATCTGCTGATTCCGTGATTAATATAGATGTCTATCGCAGTATGATCTAGTTTTCTTCTAAGATTTTTGGTCTTACGGATTAGCTTAATGTATATCTAGAGGTAACCAAGATTGCGAAAAGCGTCAACAAAAGAATTGTAATGACAAAAATAATAATTCGAAGCGGTACTCTCTTCAAATCCACATTAAGAATCAGTATTTGTTGATACTAATTTTTTACTCCACTCTAAATAGTTAAAACCAACAAAGACAAGGTATCCAGGATTATTCATATTGATATTGTTTAATGCTTTTTGTAAAGCATCAATAGATGCTTTTTTATTGACAGGTGATTTTATAGCGGATTGAAAAAACTTGTAAAATGTATCGACGAGTTCTTTATCCCTGAGGTTAATTTTCACTAGTGGTTTGAGTAATCTAATTTCAGATCTAATTAACTCAAAATGCCCTAAAGAATAATTTATTAGCAATGAAAACAGTCTCGCCTGAACTTTTCTGTATTCTAAGACGCCTCTTCTTAACCACAGATTACACATTTGCATTGCTTTCTGATAGTCTTCAAGGTCGATATAGGTTCTTACCACAAGCATATATAAATATTGAATTTGTGCCTCTTCATAATTATAGATATCCTTCCTTAGGAGCTTTAGTACAGATTTCAAACACTTGTCTGCCATCTGTAGATTAGAAGAATAATAGGCAAATTCAAGACAGCGGCTATCTAGAATATAGCTGATGTAATGGGAAGAGAAATTTTTACTCTTCGATAATTGTTGTATTAGTTTGACACCTCTGTGAAAGTGAATTTCTTTTGAAGTAAGTGCAGCGTGAAAAATGTAATTGCTTAATGCAGGTAGAATTTTACTTTGAGGAAACAGACGCTGATGTTCCATCATAAAGTTGATGTAGTCAGACGAGATGTGCAGTCCTTCTAGAAAATCATAGTTCATATAACTAATCAATACTTTTATATAGAACCAATGTTCTTTCGCTCTAGTACTTAAGCAATTTTTTTCGTCTTTGATTAATTTATGCTCGTTGAGTGATTTTAATGACCCTTTTTTTTCTAATAAATTCTTACTGAATTGTAACTCTCTTGTCGTTTGCCTTAATCTATGGTATTCATGAAGATTTTGAATTTTTTCATTGATTTTTTTACGATCTAGAATTAATATATCTAGGTTTTCTTTATAGCCTATAGATCCTTCTTTAAAAAGTACAGACTCTTCTAGTTCAATTAAGTGCAGGATGAATGTAAATTCCTCAAGTTCTGAGGCTCTTTTTTTTACAGTTTTTATCTTTTTGTTAGCTTCTTTTTGATATCCGCGTGAAGCAAGTGCATTGATTATTAGAATGTCTTTTTGGATTTGGTTTCTTTTAGATCGCTTCATATCATAACTCACTAAGCTGAGTAATACGCGTTCTTGCAAATACCTAAGTTCCGAATTAAGATATCTTTTTATGCTAGTCCCTTGGAATAGTTTTGCCAAGGCATTTCTGTCATAACCAGTCATCGAAACTAACTTGTCGTAGACTTTTATGTAGTTCTTGTTTTGTTTGGTGGAGTGTAGTCTACTATGTCGTTTGAAGTTGACTTTTTCGTTTGGTGTCAGATTTGAGACTAATGTATATGTGAAGTTCTCCATCAGAATTCCTATTTTATTGTGGAATAATACATCTAAATATAGAGAGTATTTGACTAAACTGATGGACCTGAATTCCTATTTATTCCCCTAAATATGTTTTCTTTAGCTATAGCGGTGGTCTATCTTAGAAGTATATAACTCAGAAAAGTATATAATTATGGACTTTCACAAGATTGCTATTGTAACGACTTTATTCCTTTTTACCATATCAGGGCTTTTTGCACAAGTACCATTAAAGCCGCTCTACGAGGAATTTACTTCTTCTACCTGTGGTCCTTGTGCCCCAGCGAACGCCGTATTAGATCCATTGCTGGAACAGAACAGTCAAACCCATACATCGGTTAGATATCAGATGGATTTTCCAGGAGATGGAGACCCTTACTTTATAGAAGATAATAATATAAGATTTGATTATTACAGTACCCCTGGTGCACCTAGTCTGTATGTCAATGGAGATATATATGGTAACATACTGAATATAAATCAAGCAGATTACGACTCCTATTTAGGTGGTATGACTTTTATGGAAATCATTCCGGGACCATCGATGGTGACTTCTTCAAAGCAAGTAGAAGTTAATGCTGAAATTAATGTGCTTGAAGCTTATCCCGCAGGTATGAAGTTGCATGTCTTATTAACAGAAGCATTGACATATGATAACGTAGGGACTAATGGTGAGGAATTGTTTCATGATGTAACTATGGCTTTTTTGACAGACCCTTCTGGTGAGGAATTACCGGAACTCCAAGCTGGGGAAGTTTTAGAAATAAATTACAGCTTTGATGCATCCGTTACCAATGTTGAAACTGCAAATGATCTGAGAGTTGTAATTTTCGTTCAAAATGAAGTAAATAATTCTATAATCCAATCTGAAGTTTTCGATATTGATTTTGACTTTGAGTTATATAACTTAAGTGTTGATGTAAAGGATGTTAATGGCAATGTAATTGAGGATGCTAACTTTGTTCTTCAAGGTAATGGTCCTATGTCTACTGATTCTGATGGCTTAGTTGCCTATGAAAATGTTTTGGATGGAACTTATACCTACAAGGTTAACAAATCAGGTTTCTTGGATGCAACCGGAGAGATTGTAATTGATGGTAGTGATGGGACGTTTTCTGTTGTTATGGAGTTGCCTGACTTCTTTTTCTTCGAAGATTTTTCGGCTGCGGCACCACCAGATGGTTGGATTGGCTTCGGCACTCTGCCAGCAGCTGTCATTTGGGGTGAGGGTCAATTTACATTTTTCAACTCCACAGATCCGTCTACGTTAACCTATTTGGTAAGCCCAGTACTTGATTTATCTAGTAATGCGGATGGTCAGATTGTTTATAATCTTGAACGACAATTTGGTTCTCCCACCGGCTCGTTTGGTATGATAGTAGATCAAGAAGACTTCACTACAAGTCTAGAATACACTTCTATAAATCTTCCTTCGGATAGTGAGCCGACGGACTTTATTTATGAAATATCTGATATTGAAGAGGACCTATCCAATATTCAATTTTATTGGAGCATAGACAATATTGGGTTTAGTGTTTACGTACTCAATTATTTTTATATAACGGATGGTTCTTTGTCTTCTGTTGAAGAGAATCAGTTAAGGGAACTAGAAGTTTATCCAAACCCTAGTGATGACAAACTATTTTTGCAGACTGATCTGCAGATTGACGGTGTTGATATATTTGATGCATTTGGAAATCTAGTAGTCTCAGAGGGCAATATTGATAGAAATGGCGCTATAAATATCAGTCACTTAAATTCTGGTTATTATTTTCTATCAGTTAAGACAGCATATGGTACCAAGGCTATAGGGGTGGTGAAGCAATAGCGTATTTATCAGCGTGTCTACAGATATGTCGTATTACATATCTCTATTGGTGTTTTTGATTTAAAGTTGTCATTGCTTTAGTTTGTGAATCTTCTGTATGATTGGGTTACAAGCCCTATTTATCAAGAAATATTGGCCGTTCCATAACCATTGGAACGGCTTTTTTTATGGCACATTTCGATTTAATATTATAAATACGTGCCTTTTGGTTGACGATGCAACACATTATTATTAAATTTGTCAACCAAAGAAATCTATGAATATGAACAAATGATTGAAAGTAGAATCAAAATGGCTCGTTTGATGGCTGGATATTCCTTACAAGAACTATCTAACAAGACTAATAATGCAATCACTAAGCAAGCTATTGGTAAGTATGAAAAGGGCTTGATGAAACCTTCCTTTGAAAATCTACAAGCGATTAGTAGGGCCTTGAATATAAGAGTTGATTACTTTTTGAGAGAGAATACTCTGGAACTGGGAGAGATTAAGTATCGGAAACAAACTCGTCTAGCTAAAAAGAAGCAAAATGAAATTACCGAACTGACACGTGATTTTCTGGAACGCTATATCGAAACTGAAGAACTGCTAAATGAAATTCATCAAGTTAGTATTCCCAATAGAGCTTATAGGGTTGAAAGTATTGATGATGTAGAAGTTATTGCATCGACAATTAGACAAGAGTGGGACCTAGGGTCTAATCCAATTTATAATATTTTAGAAACCTTGGAGAATAGAGGAGTCAAGGTGGTTTATATAGATGAAGAAATCAATCACTTCTCTGGCATGTCTACTTGGGTTTCTAATAAGATTCCTGTTATAGCCTTAAGTAGAATGAAAAAGGATAGAATTCGATTCACTGCATTACACGAGCTTGGTCATCTTATTTTAGATATTGAACACTTGGAAGATAAATTGCAAGAGCGAATTTGTGATAGATTTTCAGCTTCAATGTTGTTACCTGCAGAAGCACTGAAGTCGGAGTTGGGTGGAATAAGAAGAAATATCCACTTGAAAGAGTTGGCACTTATCAAAGCTGAATATGGAATTTCTCCACAAGCAATATTGTATAGAGCCAAGGACTTGAAGTTAATTTCTAAATCATATTTCGTTAGTCAGGTTAAGTATTGGCGAATGAGAGGAATATGGAAAGAAGAAATCGGTCATTATCAAGGTGAAGAAAAATCTAATCGTCTACTCCAACTCTTATGTAGAGGAATTGCCGAAGAGTTTATTACTTCTTCAAAAGCTGCTTCTTTGTATGGTATGAAATTAAGTCAATTCAGAAAGGAAATGAATAAAGTTGATGCAACTAGTAATAACTGATGCAAACATATTAATTGACCTTTATGAATTAGATCTGTTAGAATTATTTTTTCAACTACCATTTGATGTTCATACCTCTTCTTTCATATTAGACGAATTAGATGAGGACTGTGCTCTAGTTGTTAAAACAGTTGTGAAAGTCCTTGAAGTTAATTCTACACAAAAGATTCAAATTGACGCCATGCGATGGAATTCTGGTTTTTCTTTTCCTGATAAATCTATTCTGTTCCTTGCGAAGATTAATAGCATGATGGTGTTGTCTGGAGAAAAGAAGATGATGACCTGGTGCAAATCAAACAAACTTGTTGGTCATGGAATTTTATATGTTTTCCAATCATTTGTGGACAATGATCTATTGAGTGCAGAAGATACTGCAGACAAATTAAGTAAGTTGATTGAATTTAACCATTGGCTCCCTATGGATGCCTGCCTTTCCTTAATTGAAACGTGGAGAGCTGAGTCCTAATTAATGATTCCACAAAAGGAATGTATGTGTGACTAAGAGCTTGCCTTGGAAATTTTCTAGCACAGAATCTTAGAAAAGACTTTAGAGTTCTGAGGTACATACTCCTTGTCGCTTTACTTAAGTTCTTAAGGATAAGTAACTCTTCGAAGGCTTTAAGTTGACTGCTAATTGTCGGTTGCATTGTAAATAGTTTTTGGTGATAAAAATTACCTACAAAACAAAAGCAGTATTCTGAAATTTATTACAAACTATTTGCTATT
>CALBWK010000145.1 GCA_937969415.1 uncultured Saprospiraceae bacterium
GTATTTATAGCTTACAATTCAGCAGTTATAATTAGAAACAAGGCTTATGCGGGCAAGCCCACTATGCACTATGCACTAAAAGAAGAGCCTTAGCGTCGAGCCCTATCCTTAATCTTTAAATCCTATCAATCCTAATTCAGACAAAGGAGGTGCTTGCGGGCAGCCCCACTATGCACTAAACACTAAAAGAAGAGCTTTAGTGTCCAGCCCTCACTATGCACTTAAAAGCCTAGTCTTCGTGGACAGCCTCCTATAATCTTCAAATCCTAAAAATCCTAATTCTGACAAAAGAAGCAAAGCCTTTGCAGGTAGCCCCACTATGCACTAATCTACAATTATGAGAATGCCTCCATCATATTGATCGTAGACATCAGCTACAATGTTGTCTGGAGCAATTTCTAGTAATTTCAATGAGGTTTGTCTAAACTGATTTTTTATTTCAGATTCTAAACCCTTTATAGGATTTTGAAATGCGATAGTATTTAAATCGTAACAGTTTTTATTTTCTCTGTTAGTATCCCATCTACTACTAACAAAATGGATAACAAAAGTATCTCGTATTGTTGGCTGTAAGGAAAGCTTAAGTGTCCGATTGTTTTCGTTGATTTGGGGATTGAAAATTTTCGAAGTGGGATCGGCTGTCGAGTTGAATATCGGAAAACCAGGTAGTTGTTCGGATTCTAAACCTTCAGTAACATTGATGTTGAAATCCTCAATGGCATCGCCATAGTGTTGATATGGATTTCTTTGGTCACATTCAATATCTCGAACAAATCTCTGAAAGCTAACGCCAATTTGAAACATCTCCTCTTCTATATTAAACTGATCGCCGTTGTCATCTGTGATGATATGTGGAATCTCAATTTCTACAAGCAATTCATCTCCTATTGCCAACTTGTCTTGTGGAATGTTATCAACAACGGACACGGGAAAACTGTATGATATTGTCTCACATTGAACTCCACAATTGAATACAGTTAGTGTGCAAAGAAAAAAGAATAGCAGTTGTTTCATTTTAATAATATGAAGGTTTCAAAAATCCTACCCCAACAAATGTCCCATCAACTTCTTAGCTCTACCCATCTCCATTCCTTTTCTCTCTGCATAATCTTGCAACTGGTCGTCTGCTATCTGCGGGATGCCAAAGTACTTACTCTCAGGATGAGCGAAATACCAACCACTTACTGCTGCGGCAGGATACATTGCATAAGATTCCGTCAAGCTTATTTGCAATTTGTTTTGTGCATCGAGTAGAGTGAAGAGTTTCTCTTTTTCTGAATGCTCAGGACAAGCAGGATACCCTGGTGCTGGTCGGATACCTTTATAAGCTTCCTGGATGAGTGAGGCGTTGTCGAGTTTTTCTTCAGAGGCATAACCCCAGAATTCTGTTCTCACTCGCTCGTGTAGGCGCTCGGCAAAAGCTTCTGCAAGTCTATCGGCTAAGGCCTTGAGCATTATTGCAGAGTAGTCGTCTTGCTGATCAGTGAAGTGCTTGACCCATTTCTCTATACCAATTCCTGTCGTAACTGCAAAAGCACCGATATAGTCTGTGTGCTGAGAGCTATTGGGCGCAATGAAATCCGACAAGCAACCGTACTGTCGGCCTGAGGCTTTTTTAGCTTGTTGTCGGAGATGGTTGAGGATCATAAAAGGTTGTCCTTTCTCGTCCTTGATCTCTATGTTGTCATTTTCTGTAGAGTTGGCAGGGAAGATACCAAAGCCGCCCTTGGCTGTGAGCCACTGCTCATCGATAATCCGGCGCAACATACTCTGGGCATCATTATAAAGCGTCTTGGCTTCTACGCCAACAACCTCATCTTCTAGGATTGCCGGATACTTACCAGCTAATTGCCAACTAGAAAAGAATGGTGTCCAGTCGATATATTCAGAAAGCTCTTCTATAGAGTAATCGGTAAAGTATTTGACCCCTGTCATTTTGGGTGCTGGGATGTGGTAGTTTTTCCAATCGATTTGGATACGGTTGTCTCTAGCTTCTTGGATAGAGACCATTTTCTTTTGACGGGTACTGCTCGCTCGCTTGACACGGACGGTCTCATAATCTGCTCTCGTGTCTGCTACAAAGCCAGCGCTTACGCCTTCTTCTTTGGATAAGAGCTTGGAAGCAACACCGACACTCTTAGACGCATCTAGTACGTGGATTACAGGTCCCGTATAGCCAGGCTCTATCTTCAGAGCGGTGTGGGTCTTGGATGTTGTGGCACCACCGATAAGCAGTGGTAGCTTCAGGTTTTGTCTTTCCATTTCCTCGGCGACATTGACCATTTCATCTAATGAGGGAGTGATCAGACCACTCAACCCGATGATGTCTACACCTTCAGTTATGGCTGTAGAGATTATTTTCTCTGCAGGCACCATTACCCCGAGATCAATAATCTCATAATTATTACAAGCCAGTACAACGCCAACGATATTTTTGCCGATGTCGTGGACATCTCCTTTGACGGTAGCCATTAGAATTTTTCCTTTAGAGCTGGCTGTTGCAGAATCTTTTTCTGCTTCGATAAACGGCGTCAGATATGCAACAGACTTTTTCATTACTCTTGCACTCTTAACGACTTGTGGCAAGAACATTTTTCCTTCACCAAAAAGATTACCGACGACATTCATTCCATCCATTAGTGGTCCCTCTATGACAGACAGACTCTTGGGATGTTTCTTCCGGCACTCTTCTGTATCTTCCACAATGTATTCTGTAATTCCTTTGACGAGAGAGTGGGTAAGGCGCTCTTCTACGGTGCCTTCTCTCCAGCTAAGATCTTTGACTAGTTTTTTGCCTCCACCTTTGACACGAGCTGCATAATCTGTAAGCTCTTCTGTCGCCGATTCTTTTTTATTGAATAGCACATTTTCGACTAGAGTAAGGAGTTCTTTAGGGATGTCCTCATATACTTCTATCAATCCTGCATTGACGATACCCATATCCATACCCGCTTTGATGGCGTGAAATAGAAAAGCTGAGTGCATTGCTTCTCTTACGGCATTGTTACCTCTAAAGGAGAAAGAAATATTGCTGACGCCACCACTGACTTTAGCACCTGGACACAGCTCTTTGATCTGTCGGGTTGCTTCTATAAAGTTGATAGCGTAATCATTATGCTCTTCTATCCCTGTCGCTACGGCAAAGATGTTGGGATCAAAAATGATATCTGTTGGGTTGAAATTCACTTCATTGACGAGGATGTCATAAGCCCGCTTACAGATCTCTACT
>CALBWK010000146.1 GCA_937969415.1 uncultured Saprospiraceae bacterium
AGGCTCAAGGTATCTCCCATACACAATAGCGTATCCAATAATTCCACAGCAGCAACTGCCACAAACTCTAGCGCATACTCTACATACAAACTATCACAACCTCGCCTAGATTGTAAGGTATCTGTCACCGTACGATCATCCACATAAGTCGTACCGTTGATACTGATGGACTCACCACTACACAGCATTGTATCTATCTGTGTAAGTATCGGCGCACTCTCAAAATCAAGCGCATAGCGCACATAGAGACTATCACAACCTGTCAAGCTGGACGCCAGTGTATCCACAACCAAGGTATCTGCACTATACCACACAGCACCGATCTGGATAGAATCTCCACCACAGATCAGCTGGGCTCTCTGCTCATCTAGCGGTGGTGGTGGCAATACAAAACTAAATCTACTTGTATCCTCGACACAACCATTATCATACGCATACAGCAAGGTCGTCAAACTGGAATCTAGACTAGGGACAAACAAGGAATCACTCTCCAACCACTCACCACCTGTAGCATCATTATAAACAGAAGCATCAATCTGTCCTGCCTCTCGGCAGACTTGTATCATCGTGTCTTGTGCTGCAGTCAGACTACCAGCATCGATCTGTAAGCGAGAAGTAGATACAGGACCCATCTCTCCCCGATAGTAAGCCCTAAA
Source organism: uncultured Saprospiraceae bacterium (assembly GCA_937969415.1). GTDB lineage: Bacteria > Bacteroidota > Bacteroidia > Chitinophagales > Saprospiraceae > RFSX01. Next base: position 657 of record CALBWK010000146.1, read on the forward strand.
ATCTATCTCAACCAACCCCACATATCCTGGTAGGTCACTCATAAACCGAAGAGACTTCAAGACCTCCTCGTAATTATCAAAATCTGCTATACCCTGATTAACTACAGTGAGGCTACTTGTATTATTACCACGCAGTCTCAGCTCTGGCGTAGGCTGTCCTTCCAGACGCATCGTAGCCTCTGCAGATCTTATGGAGACTGTGATACTATCTATAGAGCCTACACTGGCAAACACTTGCAACGACTCATCGACCACCTGCAACTCTGTATGGCAACTGACCTCTAGCGCATAATCTCTATTAAACTGTATCGGCTCATCATCTAGATCCAGATCTATCGACAACCGACAAGACGACCATTCCGGAAAGCCTATCGAGGATACTTTATCACTGAGGATATCACATTCATAAAAAACCTCTCCCGTCTCAGGATAGAAATAAGAAAAGGCCAGCCCTGTGTTGTTAAAGCTGCCTTCTAGATACACTCTGACATCTTCACAATGATATTGCGCCGCACAGAAAGAGGATTCACTAACTATGTTGGCTGGCATACCTGCGGCGGCCAATTCTATCTCACCGAGCAACTCTAGAGAGCCAGACAAGTCCGTATTCAAAGTATAGTATCGGGGCTTAGGGAGTAACTGATCAAAAACATCTCGCTGCTGTCCAATAATAAGCTGGTCTTTATAAAAAGTAATGCCACTCCCCAGATTCTCATTGGGAAAGATTCTTTGTTGGAAATCTCCTGTATTCAGGTCATAGACGCCTACGTGTCCATTTCTTGCTGTTAGGTACATCGTATCATTTCGTATGGTTATATCAGTCCATTCCCCTATCGGATCAAAAGCGAACATACCGAAAGCGAAGATATCTTGGCCTATCTCCAAGGTATTGGTATTCCACCAGCTCAGAATAGAACCACTAACCCCATACACAAAAGTGCTGTCAGGATGAATGTTTACAACTTCATTAAATGGGCCAGGAACAAACAAAGGATCATTCCGTCCTAGATCTTCACTTCCTGGCAAAACCTGACAAGTGCAATCATCATAAGAGTGATAATGATATCTACTTTTTCCACCATCATAAATAAAGCCTTGGCAAAAGAGCAATGTACTTAAGCTGAGGCCTATGATTAATATTAAAAATATTCGACGCTTCATCAATTATTACCACTTATATGGTTAGTTCACAAATATTTGAATGTGGCCCCGATGATGTGCCAGGGCCACACTCTATATTTTAAATACTCTTTCTAATGAAAAAATTTATGTGTAATTATTCCGTTATCCACGGTCTTCATCCTAACAAAATAGACACCGCTTCTATAGTAAGACGTAGACACTTTAAACCTTGAAGTTTTGATATCAAAACCAGATTGCCACATCATTCTGCCTTCAGAATTAAAAATCCAAGCTTCACTAATATCTCTTTGAACGGAGTGAGGGTCTGCTTTACCATTTCGATGGTTATCGTGGACTCTTTTTTTTGGGGCTTTGTTAAGTTTATACATATAATAGAAAGCTACCCCAACCTACATCTAGGCCAGACCACAATCTTCCAATTCTGTATTATAATAGCTGTTCTACCAGATGTAGTTGTAGGGTAGTTTATTAACCACATACATCCGTTAGACTTTAAACTTAATGAAAAAAAAAAAACTACAAAGAAAATCTTGTAATTATATCCTATCCGACATTTGGCGATAGGTTATAATACCGCCTAAGGTCTTTCTGACGGGCACCATTACCTACACCTCTCCTTCTTCTTCCTCGTGAATCTTGACCACCCGCACGATTTCGATTTTTGTCTCGTCGACTTCCTCTATCTTAAAGCAGTAGTTGCCGAGCTCCACTTCATCGTAGAGTGATGGGATAGATTCTGAGGTCATCACGATATAGCCAGAGAGGGTCTGGTATTCGCCTTCAGGAATTTTTAGCTCTGGATAGGTTTCATTGATGTGATCGACTTCTAGTCTGCCAGAAAAGAGATACTCGTTATCGTTTATCTTATGCATAACGTGATCTTCTACATCGTGCTCGTCTTCTATTTCACCAAAGATCTCCTCTAGGATATCCTCTAACGTAATGATACCTGCCGTCCCACCAAACTCGTCTACGACACAGGCAATAGAGGAACCATTCTTGATAAACTGTGACATCAAGTCCTTGAGATTCATCACCTCAGGCACAAAAAGGATGTCTAGTTTTATTTTCTTAAGACTCTTAGGATTGTCGAGCAGCTGTTGGTGGTGGA
>CALBWK010000147.1 GCA_937969415.1 uncultured Saprospiraceae bacterium
TTCTAGAGATTATAAAATGCAGTTAATATAGAGGAGAATAGTAGAGTATATTCAAGATATGAGTATTTTTCAAATTGAAAAAAATCCCATATTGGTGATTTTCTACAGTTGAATTCGTAAGCAATTCGTAAAATCATGAGAACACTTATCACATTAACTATTGCGTTATTTTTAATTTCTTGTAGCACCGGCTTACAGACCTACGAGCCCAGATCAGCTGGCTCGCAACAAGCTCGTATGGGGAGTGGTATGGCTGATAGACCCAACGAACCTGGTAAATGCTATGCGAAATGCATACAACCTGATATAGTAGAAAAGTCTAACGACACCTTGGGAGTCTACGCCATTGATGAGGAAATTCCATCTCATAAGTTGGAAGAGGTAGAATATCGAGCTGCGACTACAGAATGGGTCAAGAAAAAAGCAGACAGGAATTGTCAATCTGCAGATCCTGAGGACTGTATGGTCTGGTGTCTGGTAACTGTACCTCCGCTCTATGGGTCACCTATAGTTTCTATTGATAGTTCTGGAGCTGAGCCAATGAAGTATCTTCTTGTTCCAGATAAGGTAAGTATGATAGAGGCAGGTGGCCATACGGTATGGGCGGAGGTGTTGTGTGAGAATGATATAACTAAGAATGTCTTGCAACAGCTCCACACCGCACTCGAAAGAAATGGGTACACTGCAGGTGTATATCCCAATGGCAGGATGGCCAGTAAAGATCTCAAGAAAGCCTTAGTTTCTTTTCAGAAAGATAACAATATGGTATGGGGGCAGATGACGGCTGAGAGTTTAGAGGCTTTGGGCTTGCTGTAGAATTGCGACAAAGAAGGCGGTATTCATTTATAAAAGTAAGATGTCTATTTGTTTGGATATATTTAGGCTCTTGTAAGGCTGGTGTATGCATATATGCCTGATGTAGAAATCAGAAAAATACAGAAGCATTTCTTCCTAACTTATCTGATCAGTCTATAGTATGTCGTTTTCTAAATTTCAACTCCATCCTTCTCTACTTAAGAATGTTGCCTCTAAAGGTTTTGATATACCCACTTCTATCCAAGCGGAAGCGATCCCTGTTGTTTTGGAAGGAAAAGATTTGCTGGGTATAGCGAAGACAGGATCTGGCAAGACAATAAGTTATGTATTGCCTATCCTAAATCAAATGCTGGCCTCGCCCACGAGAAGTCGCAATAGACAACCTAAGGTGTTGGTGCTGGTGCCGACTCGAGAGCTGGCCGTCCAAGTAGGTGATGTATTTATAGAGTTGTCTCAGGCTTTGCCTTGGGATATCAAGACGATGTCTGTCTATGGGGGTGTATCGATCAATCCTCAGATGAAAGCCTTGTATGGTGTAGAGATCTTGGTAGCGACACCTGGTAGATTGCTAGACTTGCAGAGGTCTAATGCTGTGGATATTTCTAAAATCAAATCTTTGGTCCTTGATGAAGCTGACAAAATGCTTAATCTTGGATTTGAACAAGAGATGGAGGAGATATTTGATCAGCTCCCAGTGCAGCGTCAAAATCTATTGTTCTCGGCAACTTTAAGTAAGCAACTAGAAGGCATCAAGCGGGTAATGCTATCAGATCCGATAGTCATTGAGATAGCTGATAAAGTGAATGGAGATGACTCAATTAATCTGTCTGGTTATTTTGTTAGCGATGATCGGAAAGGTCCATTGCTTAGACATATCATTCGCGAGCAAGATATGCATCAAGTATTGATATTTACTTCCTCGAGACATCAGGCGGATAAGGTGGCGATGAAACTTAATAAGAATGGAATCGATGCTGAATCTATACACGGAAAGAAAAGCCAAGGCGCTCGCACGCAAGCTTTGCGGAATTTTAAAGCGAGACAACTTAGGGTACTTGTCGCTACGGACTTAATTTCTAGAGGCATAGACATCAATGAGCTGCCCTATGTTATAAACTATGAGTTGCCGAGATCACCCAAAGACTTTGTACATAGAGTGGGGCGAACTGGCCGTGCAGATGCTAAGGGGATGGCCATTTCACTTGTGACTAGAAATGAGACCCACCATCTTAAAGTTATTCTCAAAAAGATGAAACGCTATATGGATATTATCGATTCTGAAGAACTAGACTTTTGAGTTAAATTATCTAGATATCAACCTCGGAAGTTGAAATTATTGATAGAGTTGATTCTATTATTTCCTACTTTCAAGGTATGAAAGTAGGCGTTGCACAGTTATCTCCGATTTGGCTCAATAAAGCTAAAACTACAGTAAAGATTATTGAATGTATACAGGAGGCAGGTGATCTGAGATGTGATCTTCTAGTTTTCGGAGAAGGACTCTTGCCAGGCTACCCTTTTTGGCTCGCTTACACAGACGGCGCAAAATTTAATTCTCAAATGCAAAAGGAGATCTATGCGCATTACTTGAGTGAGGGTGTGGATATAGCTATCGGGGATCTTGATGCCATTTGTGTAACGGCGAAGGAAAATAATTTAGCTATCTATCTCGGTATCATAGAGAAAGCAGCGGATCGTGGAGGTCATAGCCTTTATTGTTCTCTAGTATACATCGACAAGCAAGGAGTCATACAATCAGTACATAGAAAGTTACAGCCGACTTACGAGGAGCGCCTCGGATGGGCGCCTGGGGATGGGCAAGGACTCAGAGTCCACCAGCTAGAAGAATTTACGGTAGGAGGGCTCAACTGTTGGGAGAATTGGATGCCCCTATCTAGGACTGCGCTGTATGCCCAAGGGGAGAATCTCCATATTGCTGTATGGCCTGGTTGTTTGCGAAATACCAAGGACATCACAGAATTTATTGCCAAAGAATCAAGGTCTTATGTGATTTCTGTTTCAGGACTTTATCGTAAAGAGGATGTGGGTGATGATCTCCCCTATGCAGATCTTTTGCGGGAGGCTATTCCAGATAATATCGCCAATGGTGGCTCGGGAATTATGAATCCTAAGGGCGAATGGTTAATGGAACCTATTATTGATAAGGAAGGTCTTTTTGTAGCTGAACTCGATTTACAATTGGTCTATCAAGAGCGACAAAATTTTGATGTCGGAGGGCACTATTCTCGACCCGATGTGACAAAACTGACAGTCAATAGAAGCCGACAGTCACTGATTGAGTTGCAAGATGATAATGAGTGTACATAGCAATATATACTTTCTTGGTGGAAGTAACCTTATAAATAAATCAATCACAATCGAATATGCAAACTCTTCAATTTCCAATAGATTTTGAATTTAAAATTGGTACGATATCCAATGATTTTGTTGCAAGGGATTTCTCTGGAAAGACCTTAGCTTATGTGCGGCAAAAGATGTTTAAATTGAAAGAGGATATAGAAATATTCAGTGACGAGACCCGTACTCAGGTCAATTATAGAATAAAGGCCGATAGATGGTTAGATTTCTCTGCAGCCTACTCGTTTTACGATGCTAACGAAACTACCATAGGGAAGATAGCTAGAAAAGGATGGCGCTCGATCTGGAAAGCCCAATACGAAATTATCGATCAAAATGATAAACTCCAATATTCCATAAATGAAGAAAGTGGGTTGGTTAAGGTTTTTGACTCTCTGCTTGGGCAGATTCCGATCCTTGGATTATTGACAGGTTATTTTTTCAATCCATCTTATCTTGTAACCGACACAAAAGGAAAACCCATAGTGAGAATGAAAAAGGAAGCTTCCTTTTGGGGGAGAAAGTTTCAACTTACCAAGGTCGGCCAAATGGATTCTGATGACGATGATCGCATTATGTTGGGCCTGATGATGATGTTATTATTGGAGAGACAGAGAGGGTAGGAAGAGGAACATTCTTACAAAACCCTTTTGCTTTTTGTGCGACCATAGGGAGTCGAGAAATCTATTTTTTACTCACAACAAGCTTAGACATCACTCTTTCATTTTGGTTGATTCCAACGATGAAATAGATACCATTCTCTAGAGTACCCTCTAATCGATTACAACCATCACAGGCAAACAATCTTTCTCCTGTAGAGGTGTACACAGAAAATTGATAATCGGTATAATTATCTATTTGGTCAAAGTTAACTTGGCCCTGACTAGGATTAGGATATATTTTAACTTCTTTTAATGTACTATGATTATTAGTGGAGGAGGTAAATCCGTTTGTCAAAAGTATCTGGCCACTGTTGGTAGTGATCAATCCTCGGCCATCTTCAAGAAAAATGAAACGATCAATGGGATATAAACCCGAGGGTGTTATTGTAAATTCAATATACGGATCATCTAGGGTTTGGCGATGGTAAATTCTTGGAACACCCATATCATTATTGACAACTATAGTAGCGCCGTCCGGGGCGGCGTATAGGTCTCCATTTGGGGCAGCGGCTAGTTCTGTATAGGTCTGACCAAAATCAAAGCTGACATAACTAGATTGGCCTTGATCCATAGAGTCGAGTGGATTAATATGAAGGATGCCCTCTTCTGTGATTAACACAGAAGCGTTTCTGTAGGGAATATCAATATGTGGCTCTATATGTCCAGAAGAAAAGTCATCAGTGCCTAGCCAAGTTGCCCAGTAATCTCTCCAAGTGGAAGAACTCGAGGAGGGTCTGTCGGTGAAGGTATTATCATAAAAATAGAGTCTTCCGTCGACTATACTCGTGCGAGCATAAAAAGGGAAGCACCTTGTAAAATCTATATCTTGCCAAGTAGACCCCTGGTCTGAGCTAATCTGACGCGGTGGGCCAGAGATGTCCGTGCATCTAGGTTGTGCAAAGAGCAATGAATCTATACCAAGATTGAAAATGTTTCCTCCTCCATATTGTATACTGTCTTGATTAAGATAAACTGTACCTAGTGTTCTTATTGAAAACGGATCTCTATCAGCTATAACAAGATTGTCACCTGTCAGTGTTTTTTTGGCGGTAATAAATTTTTCATCTTCATCTATAATGAGTCTATTCCATTCTTCACCTACCGTACTCTCGTATAGATTATTGGAGGCGGTAACGGCTATCAGTTCATTATCGTAGACATCCATATCTATATAAGAAGTGAAAGTCAGGTTCAGGTCTAGTGGGGATAATTCTTGACTTAGGGGCTCATAAGTCATAACCCCTTCGCTGTGGATGAGATATACTAAACCGTCGTACTCAATAATATTTCGTGTAGAAGAGGGTTTGAATAATTCTATGGGCGGAATTTGATTAATCAAGTCGTCAATTGGTAAGGCATAAAATTCAGATCTATTATCGTAGTATATCACCTTGTCAAGTATGATTCCATTAAATAGACCTTCGGCATTATAGGTTTCTATGCTAAAGTCCATAATGTCTATGATGCTTACGGTTGAATTTGAAAAGACATACAATTTGTCGTCAACAAGATGGAGTTGTTTTAATTCTTGGCGGTAAGAACCTCTTGGGATGTCTATGCTTGCAATCAAATCAAATTGATCAGAATAGATAAATACCTTAGGATTTCCAGCAATTTTTATATGATAAAATCTAGAATTATGATAAACAATGTTTGCGCCTTCATAGTTAATCGTATCTTTTAGAACAGCTATAAAGCTTTGCCCTAAGTCTTCAGAAAAATAGTATGTACTATCTTGACCGTAGTAGACTATGGTGTCACCTATATTAATACGAGATTCTGCAAATATTGATTCTCCGTTAATCAATATCTCTTCTATCGATCCATTATTGTAAATCGTTTCTGAATTAATAATGAGATCATCATCTCCAACTAAATTAATGTCAAAAAATCCAGTTATACTTTCTGGTAATTTGACCCAAGGACCTCCTTCTTGTCGGTCATATTGAAGAACCCTTCTAGGTTCTGTAGTAGTCCCAAGAATCATATAACGTGAATTAATGTCAAAACCACCGACGCTTACTTCATTTACCGGGGGGATAGACGAAAACTGAAGCTCCTGAGCACTAGTGCCTTGCATAAGTACAATAGAAAAGAGTGAAATTATTAGCTGTTTCATAATGTTAGAAAGTATGACAATTAATTACTTGTCAGTCAATTACCATTACTTAAAAATAGTAAAATTAAATTTGTGCAGTGGTATTGTAATAGACACTACGTACAATAGAACAAGATGTCTCCGCAAGGTCTACATAGAAGGAAGTGGTAATTTAGAAATGAACGGTAACCAAAATCTAATACCCTTTTGATTTTCGAGCGACCATAGGGAGTCTAGAAATCTATTTCTATATTACTTCGAAACAAAATTCGGGAATCCTATAGAGCAAGATGTCTCCACAAGGCCGACATATAGAAGAGTGGTATTGAAAAAAAGCTTAAGCCAATTTCTTAAATCCGACTCTGCGCATAATGCCCCAGCCACGCTTCTTACGGACAAAGTAATCCCAGTAACCTTTAAGACCCCAGGCTATCGTTTTTGGGTGATAGATGAAAGGCTCTAAGGCAGCTGTTTTAAAGAGATTGTATAAATCCTTAGTCGAGTTATACCGTCTAAAACTGAGATAGTATACCAATAAGGCTGACAACGAATTAAGTAGTGAAACAAGGTAGGCCAAAGAAATAAGAGCTAGGGCAAAAATCCAATTGACTAGACCACATATCGCTAAGGCGAGAATAAAAACCAACCCTAATAATTCCAATATTGGAGCCAACATCTCTGCAATAAACCAATATGGATAACTGATCATTCCTATGACACCATATCGAGGATTGAGAAACATTTTCTTGAACTTAATCATACACTGAATCGTCCCACGCATCCATCTGTTTCTCTGGCTGGCAAGGATGACTGGATCTTCTGGTACTTCTGTCCAGCAAAGAGGGTAGGGTACAAAATCTATTTTGTAGGGGACCTTATTCTCTCTACAATATTGATGCATTTTCATAACCAGATCCATATCTTCTCCTACCGCCTCAGGCGAGAATCCATCTACAGCAATGAGTGTCTCTCTCTCAAATAAGCCTAGGGCACCAGAAATAAGCATCATTCCGTTAAAGCTATTCCAGGAGGTCCTTCCGAAGATAAAAGCTCGTATATATTCTACAATTTGCATCCGGGCATAGAAATTTTTTGGTGCGACTGCATTGAGAAATTTTCCTTTGGTGACTTCTGAGTCATTGGCTGCACCTATGACACCGCCCACTGCAACAACTTTCTTGTCCTTAGATAGTATTATAGGTTCTATAAGCATAGAAATAGCGTCAGGCTCGAGCAGGCAGTCTAAGTCTATGACGGCATAGTAGTCCGCTAGTCCATAGTTTATACCAACATTAATAGCATCAGCTTTGCGACCATTTACTTTGTCTATGACCGTTAGATTTTTATAGGCAGGTTGTCTTGATTTGTAGACACCTCTAACAAACTGTGTAGGAATATAATGATGCGCTTCTCTGTTTATCTTCCCTAATTGGAATTGATTTATAAGTTTTTCTAAAGTGTCATCTGAACTGCCATCATTGACGACGATAATTTCTAGATTATAATAGTGTACAGTTAATAGAGATCGGACACTTTCTGTCACGACGACGGATTCGTTAAATGCGGGTGCAATAAGAGCAACAGAGGGTAGGTAATGACTTTGTGATAACTGTGTCTCTTCTATTATTTTTTTTCTGTTTATATATTTATTGATAACAATAGAGGCACTACAAGCTTGAAGTAAGTAACTAAAAGTCACTAGTAGCACATAGGCCAGTATGCAGATTTCTATGGTTCCCAGAAATGATTCAGACATTAAGTTGCATTTCTAAGTCCTTTATAAATCCGTAGTGTATAGACTTTTCTACTAATAATTCTTTGAAGGACGGTAGCTTATAGGAGGGTAGAGCCTTAACTGCTAAGAACATTTGATGTTTTTCCCATACACTTAAGGGCCTGTCTATAGTCTTGAGGATGTCAAGAGGTTGGTCGTCTAGTTTTATCTTTGCGACAACTGCATTTTGTCTTACTGTTTCATTTTTGTCGATAAGCAATTTATTTATATGCTTATAATAGCTGGTGACTTTAAACTGAATGACTTCATTAATAGCCTGCGCTCTTTCTACCCATTCAGGACTTTGAAATTTGTCTTCTAGTTCATCCACAAATCCTAGGGCATAATACTGATCCTCTAGTCGACGCTGATCTCTGCCGCCCACTAGGCTGTGCATAGAGCGCAATTCTTTTAAGAGTATTGCTCTATTATTAATATCGTAGATATCAGACTTGGTTAAGTAAGTTCGTTGGTGCTGAGATTTTATGAGCTTGTTGGTCGTACTGTCTGACGTAATTATACTGGTAAAATATTGTTGGAATTCTGAGATCTTAGCTTTATTCCTTTTTTCTTCCGATCTGGTTAATCTGAGATGTATAAGCGCATAGGCCATAAGGATACCAAGGGCAGACAATAGGAAGCCTCCCAGCTGTATAATAGTTGTATCTATTTCTTGGAACCGAAATTTGATTTTAGAAAAATTGGTGTCTGATAGAACTGACAAGAGGTTAGCGGTGGGCTTATGCCTAAGGGATTCTAGAAGATTGTCAATGTCAACAAACTTATTGATAAGCACGCATAAGAGTAACGCTACAACACTGCTCAACACTAGATCACTAGTGTGTCTAGCCACAGCAGATCGCTTTAGCCGACGGATTAGATTGTTGTGGTTTTTATTACTCATTGGCTCATCTGAAACCGAATGATGATCATTCAATTAAGGTATTATTGCAAAACTGCAAGCAATAGTAGGTTGCTTTAGATGAGCCTGGATAAATTGAAAAAATGGGTTATCCCAACAATTGCAGCCTATAAGACAGCAACGGTCAGGACTCAACATAAATCAAAAAATATACCACATATGTGGCGTTAGCATTTTTAATTGGTCTTTTATTGTTGGCATCCTTTTGGATATAAACAAAATCAACCAACCAATCAACCACTTTGAATATTCTTATAATCAACGAGAATCAGCGCTTGCTGACTCTTCTGTCTAATAGCCTTCTACAGGCTGGACATACAGTACACACAACAGATAATCCTCTACACACCTTGCAACTAGTGCAAGAAATGAAACCAGATTTGGTTCTTATGGATCTGATGGTTTCTTATATGACTTGCTATGAGATGATAAGTCAGATAAGAGCCTGGACAGAGAAGTATATCAAGATTATTATTATGACTAAGATCAACCAAGATCAGGTTATAGAGCAAGTCTTTGATATGGGAGTGGACGATTACATATTATTACCCTTAAAGCGCAAGGAGCTTCTTGCTAGAATCTCTAGGTTAGAGCGGTATAAGCTCATTGCTTAGAAGTCATGTTTGGCATATAGAAGTAACTGATCTCTATTTTTGACTTGATTGGTTATGGTTCTATTGTAACTAAGGCCTAGGTGCATTCTTTTTCCAACTGCCCAGCGAGTTTCATAGCTGATATAGTTGGCCGTTAGATTGTTTTCATCACCGCGTATCATCTCATCTCTAGATAGACTACCATAAGCCAACCCTACAAAGTTTTCGACACTACGGATATATTGCCTATAGCCTAATCTGTAAGTCAGTTCTATTGCAGAGTTCTGATTGACAATATTGGCCGTTCCACTCAATGAAGCTCTTTTAATATTCTTGACAAGAGTAGGGGAGATGATGGTGGTCAAGGCATTGTCTACTTTCAAGTAGGAGATGAGCAAGGAACTTTCGTAGCTCTTTTTCATATTGAAATAGATGGCTGCATTGATACGTAGATCAGGAAATAACTCGGAATTAGAATAGACGGTCTGAAAATAGGCGTAGCTCTTGTCGTTAATTTCTGTATAAAGCTCTAGTCCACCTTGCAGACCCCTTGTGCTCTGGGCTTTGCCGGAAGTCAATTGTGGTATTATAGTGGATTTTCCAAAGGTCCTACCATATCTATAGCTCTGAAAATCAAGGCGTTGTGACCGCTGAGTCAAGAAGTAATTTCTATACTCTACGTGTATAAAATTCTTTAATAGCTTGCTTTGCAGCTGCGCATCTAGATTTTCTAAGGCTTTGTTATCGGGATCTGCAGATACCAATTCTGAGGTAAGGGCCCTAGCGGCTTCATATTCCCTTTGCATAAATAGGGTATATGCCAGTCTGTATTGCAGGTCGGAATCTGTGGGGAAGTGGTTGATGGCTAGATAAATCTTTTCTTCAGCTTCCGCATACAGCTTCTGAGATGCATATAAGTCTATGTGTAATTTGTGAACATCATAGTCTGCGGGCCAGAGGGTGAGCAGTGATTCTGTTCTTGCGAGAGCCACTTCTATCTGACCTGTCCAGAAGTATAATCTAGCGAGATAAAGCAAATAATCTCTATCCAATTCGTGCTCTTGCCCATAGGTTTCTATAAGGGCGATGGCAGGTTCTAGCTGGTTCTGAGCGACCAAGGCTTGCGCTTTCTTATACGTGCTTAGCGCAGGCACCTGAGTGCTTTGGCCCGTCACAGCAGCGCTGTATAGAACCAATGCAAGGGGTAGATAGAATTGAAAAAGTCGCATTAGATAAATTGTTAATATGTCATACACAAATAATGTACCTATTTCTTCTCTCCAAGATTTTGAGTTGCCTATTTTTAGTATTCAGCGGTGACAATATTATTTAACAACTTAATTATAGGCTACTATGAAAACGCCTTTTGTGTCTCTTTGTACCTTATTTGTCTTAAGTCTGCTTTTGGTAACTTATTGTGGCGAAGGGTAGAACTTTCTGCTGCTGTTAACTGCTAACCATATTTGCTATGAGATTTATATAGCATCTTTATTAATCGAAAATGAAATAGAGGTACCTTAACCGTTAGTTACGGCTATTTTCTGAACCTATGGGATAAGGTAATATGAAAACGAAATAAAAAAAGGTGAAATCGAATGAAAAGCTGCGTAAATCCAATTGCACTTGATACGCAAAATAACTAAGAAAGCTACGAACCATTGTTTCAAATATTTAGTTGATACTTAAAATCAACATATGGATACTTTCGAATACAAAACCATAACAGTCAAGACAAGTCGAGCAATGTTCCAAGCATCAACCATTGACACCGAATCATTAGATGCCACATTAAATAAATTGGGAAAAGAAGGATGGGAACTAGTTAGTACTTCACATATGGCTAAAGATGGAGGATATAAAACGTATTTAAACTTGTTTCTCAAAAGAAAACTGAATTAGGAACATTTCTATAATATCCAAAATTCTAATCTTGCATAACCGAACGTTAAAACTAAATAACAGCACCTAACACGATAATAATCCTACTGCCGGTGGTATCAACAGATATGACGTCTATATCAGCTAGCACTTTCCTTCCGTTTTACATTTTCGTATATTGACTATGCGAACGAATTCTGCGAATTAGTTCTCAGTAATCGCTGATACATCGAATATCAAAAATCGTTCATCCGGCCTTAATACCTATCACAGTCTTCGTGTAATCTATTTCCGGCAGCAGACAAGCAACAAATAGAACCGGCAGCAGCCTGTGATCACTAGGATATTGATACCCATCAGAGAGCCGAATATCCCTGTAAATGTAATCCCCCCACTAGATGATTGGGTGCAGTCATAACACGTCGTTATACATGTGATAGGAGATCTAGTGGTTTTAAGCCAGATAGAGCCTCTGGCGACATCCTAATTTGTCTTATTTTGTGAATAGATGCAAGTAGAGCAGTAGGCCTTGATCTTGTTATCCGTACCTTAACCGTTAGTTACGGCTATTTTCTGAACCTATGGGGTAGGGTGAAGTTATAAGGTTGTTATCTGCAAGAATCATAAAAAAAATTAAACATCGAATCAGATAGATTAGAATTGGGGCCAAAAGAAAAGGCAAAATACTATTCAACAATACTGGTCTATTCAGTTATGATTGCCGGAATAGAGATATACTATTATTACGCAAATGGAGAATTTGCACAGCCAAAAATGAAGCTTACATATTTAATCTTCGTTGTATTTGTAATAAGTGATTTGATTATAGGGTATAAGAATTTAATTTACAAAACATTAGAATTTGGATTAACCGATGAAGAATTAAACAAAGTAATAGTAGTAATGGAAAAAACTCGAAATTGGAAAATAATTAATCAAAAATTCGATTCAGTTGATGCAACTTGTTATAATCCAAAATATTTACTAAATGATACATTATCAACAAATATCAAAATAGAAAAAGACCAAACTAAAATTGTAAGCTACTTGACTCCAAGCTTTATTGAACCAAATACAAGTACAGCAGGCGACCGAGATAGGAATATAAAATATTTTGAACTCGCTGCTCAATTTGTAAAGCAGAACAAAGAGCTGAGCGAAATACCAAACTTAATAAAAGAACATTTAGAAAAGGAAGAGAATGATAAAGATGAATTCTCATTTGAACTAATGAAAAAAAGACTATTAGCCTATTCAATAATTATAGGGCTTTTCTTTGTTCCCTATATGTATAGAGATTCATTCTTGTTTGTACCATTCTTAGTATTCCCTTTAATTGGAATTGGCTATATAATTATTGACTTAATGACAATCAAATCAAAATCCAGCAGATAACAAGCGATAACGACGATCATAGGCTAAAGCCTACGCCGCGTATCGCCAATACGTCCGTCTGGAAATTAAAAATAAAGAACATATGGCTTCAACTATTAATCATGACAAGAACATCCTAAGCAAATTCTTAAATAAAGTACAATCCATACCCAAAATTGAAGAGGAATCGCTTTTTAGAATCCTTAAACAAGCTACATACAAAAGAGGAGAGAAAATATTGTCAACTGATGAAATGGAAACCAGAATTTCATTTCTCTTAGAGGGACTTATTCATCAATACTACGTGGTTGATGGAATCGTAAGAACAACAAATATAATTCTACCTCAAATGACTTATTCTAGCTACATCAGTTACTCATCTGGTAAACCCTCAGAGCAAATCCAAGAAGCTATTATCAATTGTAGGGTGCTGTATGCTGAGAAATCAGCTATCGAAAACTTGCTAAAGACTTGCCCTACTATTTGCCTTGTCTATCTAAAGCTATTCGAAAAGGTACATTTAAAAAGAGAAATAAGAGGAAACATATTGCATTACAAAAGTAGTACTGAAAGATATAGGATGTTCTTAGAAAAGGAACCAAATGCAGCTGAATATATCAGATTAGTGCCTCAAAAACACATCGCAAGCTACTTGGGACTAAGCCCTGAAGCGTACTCAAGATTTGAGCTGAGATGCGGGTGTATACATACTCAAATTGAAGATGAAAAATCCATAACAGCCTGAATGTCATTAACCAATATGATTGTTCTGCTCTTTGATTCGCATTGAGGGATTCATCTTTGGCCGAAATGCTTTAAAT
>CALBWK010000148.1 GCA_937969415.1 uncultured Saprospiraceae bacterium
GAGTCGGCCATTGTCCATATCGATCCAGAGCTTGACGGCACCTAGCGTAGAGCTGCCCACAGAAACCTGTGTCACCTTTCTTATCGGGTACTTGGTAACGGTATTGCCCTTGACACCTCTTCCTTTGATATCGAGTGTGCCAAAATCAAAGTCGAATTGCTTTTTATGTGCTCGTGCACCAGCCGTCAGTTGGATAGAGACTACCTCAGATTCACCATTGGGTTGCACACTGAAATAGTATACTTTATTGTTTTTATGACCCGTCGTCAGGTCATACTCTTTGCTACGTGTGATGGCCGTGACATTAAATCTTTTGGCCATTGCCTTACCGGACTTGGCGTCTAAGTAGATCATATTGTAGGTGGTACGATCATCCCCTTTCTTCCAGACATCTGCGTGCAGGACATTCTTGCCTACAAAGACTTTGTCGCCCATCTTGACGACTCGCATCCACCCGCCTTTATTGAAGGCAATGATGTCATCTATATCAGAACATTCTTTGATGAACTCGTGCTTCTTGAGCCCCGTGCCCACAAAGCCTTCCTCACGATCGAGGTAGAGCTTCGCATTCTTAGCCACAACCTTGACAGCCTTGATAGTGTCCAATGTCGTGATGACTGTTTTTCTTTCTCTGCCTTTGCCATACTTTTCTAGTAAGTCCTCGAAGTAGGCAATCGCAAATTCTGTCAGATGCTTGAGATCATACTTGACTTGCTTCAGCTCTTCTTCCAAGGCCTTGAGTTGCTCTTCCGTCTTGAACTTGTTGTACTTAGAGATCTTCTTAATCCGGATCTCTGATAACCGCACAAGATCATCTTGCGTGATGTCTCTTCTGAGCTTGATCTTCCCTTTTGCAGCCTTGCCTCCAGGAGTGATCACATATTTGAGGAGTCCTTTCTTGATGAGCTTGAGTGCTTCTTCATAAGACTCAGCCTCCTCTATATCTCGATAGATTCTATTCTCAATAAAGATTTTCTCAAGGCTGACTCCGTGCCACTTCTCCTCTAGCTCTTTCTTCTTTATCTCTAGTTCTAGCTTGAGTAGCCCTTTGGTATTGTCTGCTGAGATGCCAAGCAATTCTTCTACACCTAAGAAGACGGGTTTGTTGTCCATAATGACAACGGCATTAGGAGAGATAGAGACTTGACAATTGGTAAAGGCATAAAGCGCATCCATCGTCAGGTCTGGAGATACTCCTGTGGCCAATTCTAGAATCAACTCTACATCCGCAGCCGTATTATCCGTGACTTTTTTTATCTGGATCTTTCCTTTTTCGTTGGCTTTGAGGATGGAGTCTATGAGACTATTGGTTGTGACACCGTAAGGGAGCTCGCTAATCCTAAGCGTCTTTTTATCAACTTGCTCCAGTTTGGCTCGGACCTTTACCTTGCCACCTCTTTTTCCAGAGTTGTACTCCGCTACATCGATGTATCCACCCGTAGGGAAGTCAGGATAGATTTTGACTTTCTTGCCTTGGAGATGCTTGATAGAAGCTTTGATCAGTTCTTGGAAATTGTGGGGTAGGATCTTAGTCGCGAGTCCGACGGCTATCCCTTCGACCCCTTGAGCGAGGACGAGCGGGAACTTCATCGGTAGGGTAATCGGCTCTTTGTTCCGACCATCATAAGAGAGCTGCCACTCAGTAGTCTGTGGGTTGAAGGCCACGTGATTGGCAAACTTGGTCAGTCGTGCTTCTATATATCTTGCTGCTGCGGCAGAGTCACCAGTTCTATAGTCTCCCCAGTTCCCTTGCGTATCTATGAGCAGATCCTTCTGACCTAGATTGACTAGGGCTGCTCCGATGGCGGCATCTCCGTGCGGATGATACTGCATCGTCTGTCCGATAACATTGGCGACCTTATGGAATCTGCCGTCGTCTATCTTCTTGAGCGCATGGAGAATCCTTCTTTGTACAGGTTTGAGTCCATCTTCTATAGCGGGGACGGCTCTTTCTAGGATGACATAAGAAGCATAATCTAGAAAATACTCCTTATACATACCCTCTAAAGGGTGTCGCTTTCCACCTTTTTCACTGATGTCAATGGAACGAACTTTACTCATATGCGCCTAATGTTTAATATCTAAGTCCTTGATAATATGGCAAATATATGAAGAAGACTTTTGATATAAAGAATACTAGACGTGATTTCTTGAAGGGATAAACTGGCTTAGAATCAGTAGTAATGGATCTTCTAAGAAGTAAGAACAGGAATTTTTAGCATTCAGGAAAAGGAGGAACAGTAATACATATCTGGACTCTAGCCGGATAATCTACGCTTACAATTTGACTATACGTTCTACGGATCTTTTCTTACCATCTGTCATCTCGAGGAAATACAGTCCCGCTTCTAGCTCATCTAAGTCCAAGGTGTGTGTGCCTTTCTGAGCAGAAAATGATTTGACTAAGTAGCCGGTAGAATTGTAGAGAGATAATTCCATTGCTTCTTTGATTGTAAGATTCAGAACATCTGTTGCGGGATTAGGGTAGTACTCTATATCCCAAGTTGTCTCGTTATCATTAGATGTGATACCACTGCTCTGGAAAAACAATTCGTAATCAGAAGTGATGGTGCAGTCGTTTATATCTGTTACCGTCACAAAGTAGTTGCCTGAGGGTAGATTGTCAAGATCCTCTGTTGCAGCTGTAAATCCTTGTGGGCCTGACCAAGCGTAGGTATATGGAGGCGAACCACCCTCTACTTCTAAGTCAATAGAACCATCGCTTAATGAATCAGAAGTCGCTTCGACAATATCAAAATCCAAGCTTAGGGGCTCATCATAAATATTGCTCTCTATAGTTACAACACCACCAGTAGCACAACCCGTGGCATCAGTAATAGCAATATCATAAGTCTCGCCGCCATCTCCACCAGTGAGAACAGCCAATTCATCAGAAGAACTAAGATGATAAACAAAATATTGGTCAAAGGTTCCTCCTGTAGCACTTGTCCAAAGTATTTGATAAGGGGCGATCCCTTGTTCCACTTTTAAGTATACTTCAGCTATGTCCAATTTGCAATAATCATTTACAAGACTATCTATTTCTAAGGTCATCTGCTCAGGCTCTATTAACGTGTAGTCTTCGGTTAGTATTTGGTTTTGACTATCTGTTACTCTCAGTCTGTAAGTTCCTGCAGGTAACCCATTCAAACTTTGTTGATCGGAGTAAAACCCATTATCTCCAATCCACTGGTACTCATATGGTGGAAGTCCATTTTTGGCTACAGTTTCGATGATGCCATCAGGCTGACCGTTGAGACTATGACAAGTGACATTTCTGACATAAGTCTTGACGCTTAAGGGTTGCTGTTGTGTGTAGGCCGCTGAAGTGATAGCAAGGCAGAATAGAATTATCCAAGTTCTCATTGTTCTAGGTTGTGTGATTTAATGTAGGAAGTACACTTTCGTCTAAAAAGGCACACTCTATTCCAATAGCAATCTGCAGTCATACTTTTTTTGCTTGCTGTATGACAAAACGTCAATACAAGACTTCTTAAGCTTGATTGATTTACATATAAGTATTTATTGTAATATCTTAATCGTTAGAAGTTAGATGGTTATAGTGTCATTGAGTCGTATGACCGCTGCAGGTTAAGCCGAGAGAAATAATAGTTCACACACTAATTGTCGTACCAGATTAATTGACTAAAAAATCGCAGAGGCAAGCCATTGATAATCAGTCGATTACGTATTATGGTAGTTGTAATGAAGTTCTAATTGTTAAATTTAGATCACTTTATTAACACAAAACTGCCAACTTAACAACAGAACCGCAGATGATACTATTTAGATAGCAGCAAAGCTTAGCTGCTTGGCGTTCTAGTACTGTTATCAAATTAACTTGTTTAGTCCACGCTAACTTTAGCAATTATGGAAATTACATTAGCTGTAAAAGAAAACGAACAAGACTTTATCCAAGCCTGTATTCGCGAAGAAGAATGGGCTCAGAAAAAGCTTTACGAAAAGTATTATTCTACTATGTATCCAGTCTGTCTTAGATATGCGGTTGACGATAATGAAGCACTCGACATTTTGCACGAGGGCTTTATTAAGGTCTTTCGCCATATCAGTAAGTATACTGTTGGCACGTCTTTGGCTGCTTGGATAAGGAGAATAATGGTGAATACTTCTATCGACTTCTACAGAAAGAAAGCGAGAAGACGGACCGAGGATATCGATAAGGCCTATGGTGCTCATTTAGATGACCCAGGCGTAGTCAGTCAGATGGCAGCAGCGGAAATTATTGCAAGTTTGCAAGAATTATCTCCAGCCTATAGAGCTGTGTTCAATCTGTACGTCATAGAAGGATTCTCTCACAGGGAAATTGCGGAGCAGTTAGGTATAACTGAAAGTACTTCTCGATCAAATCTGGTGAAAGCTAGAACGAAACTTAAGCACTTACTTATCGCCAAAGGCGCAGTCAATGAGAGATAGTCAGTTTGATGACATATTAAAAAACAAACTGAACGGACTGACCTCCGACCAATCACCCGATTGGGCAAGGTTCCTTCAGGAAAAGCAGATCGCCGATAAGGCAGAGGCTACTCCTGACGCTATTGACCAAGACTTTGATGCTCAGGTAAAGGATAGCATCGATGCCCATAAAGAGACACGTGTACCACAATGGGCAGCATTTATAGACAAGAAGACCACTCTAGATAATGAAGCGGATTTTGATACTCAAGCAAGAGACGCTTTACAAAAACATCAAACTCAATTACCATCCCAGTGGGATGCTTTCAAAGCTTATCGAGATAAGCAAACCGCAACAGACAGCCCTCATCCCAACTCAGGCAAAGAAATCACTATACTCCCTTTTGATACCCTTATAAAGGATACCCTGGGTGATTTTCAGTCTACCTCAAAACCCGATTGGGCTGCCTTTTTAGATTACAAGGCCAAGCACGAAGGTGTCGGTCCAGAGGCAGCACAGTTTGACCTACAAGTCAAAAAAGAATTAGAATCTTATCGTGCAGCTGAGACACCAGCGTGGGTCGCTTTCTTAGACAAGAAGACACAGTCGGACATCGACTACACAGCAGATGCGCCACACGTAGAGTTTGATGCAGAGGTAAGTTATCTCACAGATCAAGTTCAGGTGACGACACCTGCAGATTGGTCGGCATTCAAAGATTTCCGTGATAGTCATCAATTTGATTGGGATATCAAATCTACTATCGATGAATACCAATCAGATAGCACGCCGCAGTGGGAGGCCTTCCTCAAGCGTAAAAAAGAAAAAGATGGCGTCATCGCCGATGTTGCTTTTGATAAAGGTATAGGCGGCACACTAGGCCGTGTTGCAGCAAAATACAATTCTAAGCATTGGCTGATGCTACAAGCACGTCTCCAACGCATAGCTGCACTCAGAAAAGGTATTGCATCCTACAAAGGTCTAGAAGCACTGTTTGTCGGATTGATGCTCTTTACCTTTAGTACACATATGGGCACGTTGATGGATAGTGTGTTGAGCCCTAAAGAGACTGTGCAAGAGGTTATGCCTATGGCTGAGGCTGTGATAGCCCAGCCCGAAGTTTCTTCAGCGGAGGAGTCAAGTTCAACTGCTACAGAAGCCAATGCATCAAGTATAGCCAATAGCAGTACAGGAATCGCTACAGCAGCAGCGCCCGTTGCTCAACAATCTATAACGAGCAGCGCTAAAAGAAATGCAGATACCCAACTTACAAGTTTAGCAAGTAGTGCTGCAGGCAACTCGAATGACTACAATAATAACTCTGCTCAACTGCCACTTGCAGAATCCACAAATAATACAACGCCAGCAGCAACTCTAGCGAAAGAGTCTGAAGCGTCAACAGAGAGACCAGCAGCGAAAGACTTAATGGCACAGCTGACTGATATCGTTACGGGACTAGATAGAAGGGGAGAAGAAAGAAGCTTAAAGTCTCCTGTCGCAGAAGCCTATGTCGATCCTAATATCAAGAAGACTTACTTAGACGAAGGGCACTGGTTGCACGTCTTCGGCGGAATGGAAATGAATCTTGTGACGACGCCGGCTGATCCTGAGACGGGGCTTCCTTCAAGATTAGCAAATCCATACGGTTATAATATCGAAGCCCTTTATTCTCGAGTCAAAGGAGACTGGGAGTATGAGTTGGGCTTAGGCTTTAATGCTTTTAATTATGAGCCATTTACGGAGTTTATAGATGATGGTCAGTATGACTACAACTCGCTTGAAGGACTCAACGAAGTTGTGTTCAGTAGAACTAAACTTAAGATGTTGTCTGTTCCAATGAAATTGAAATACCACTTTATCAACAATGGCAGATGGTCTATATATGGTGGAGCAGGGTTAAATCACGACTTTATCGCTCAAGTAGATTACGAGATTTCTGACGAGACTACTATTCCTAATCCTGGCGGACAAAGTAATCCACCTCCACCACCTGTTGATTGGCCAAGTCTCTATGATGAGAGAACTTATACAACAGGCTTGTTTAACAATGGCCCTCTTGTAGAAGCTTTTGACGTCGCTACCAAGTCCAACAATTATATCCTTAGAGGCTCCCTCAGTCTCGGTGCCGAGAGAAATATCGGTAACAATGTTGCGGCCTACCTCCGTGCAGATTATCTCCCTACACTCTACAACACAGAGATAGGTCCATACAACGATCGTATCAATAAGTTGGCTGTAGGTATGGGCTTCAAGTTTAGAATTAAGGGGAAATAGTTGCCTCGCCGGCCGGCGTTCATTTTTGTCTTGAAACAAAAACAGCCTGCCCTGAGCGTAGTCGAATGGGAACCAAAAAATTCAAGGCTTATTTCATTTCTTAACGGTTATAAAAACTAAAATTCCTAAACGGGCTTAACTCGCCTTCGACTCAAACAGAACCCCGTTCTTAACGGAATTTGAGCCTTTAGAACCTAAAATGAAAGAAGCCAAAGTTTAAATTTCACTTCTTCTAGATATAATTCTTCAGTGCTACCTAAGTAGGCGATTCGATTAGCCAATTCAGTAGATCTGGATTATCTTGCGTATATTACAACTGTTGAGAAAAGTCTTCCAAAGTATTCGATGGTGTAATTATGAAGTTAGGATGTGTAAGCCTGCAAATACTTTTGGTTTCACTCTTATTTATTGACAATGCTAATTGTCAATATAGCTTAGAAATCAACACAGGTATTTCAGCTTTAGTTTATGAAAAAATCACAAGCATAAGCGTTGCAAATGATAGTAGAATTAGTTTTTCTCCATCCATTGGTGTCGAAGTCGTAAGAGCTCATAAGAACAATTTATTCTCACTGGCTACAAGTATTTCAAGGCATTCTAGAGAGTATTGGGAAATAGGCGTAATCACGACTATCAATGACGAAGCTTATTTAGTTTCTTCGACTAGTTTTTTATACACGAGAATATTAGCCAATAAACTTGGCTTAAGTGGGGGATTGAGTTATTTTAAGTTGTTTGGACGCATTGATCATCTTTCTGATTCAAGATCTTTATTGAGTTCTTACGATGTGCGGAGTAATCTCTTTACAGGTGACGTAGTCTTAAGTTTAGAGCAAAAAAGATTAAGGTATGCACTAGCATATAAATATTTTATAGGCAACAATAGAGCTATAAATGGTTCTTATCTTTTGGAATTTAGAATTGGCTATTTTATTTGCGCTAGGTAAGTTCTGTTGCAGACCTTAACTATGTTCTGGTATTTCTTTCCGTGCTCCAAAATGTATTATCCTGCAACTATATGTCACTTCCTACCTCTATAGGTGTTAAATTTTATTATTGATTGAATCTTAACTCCTGTTATTACACCTTTGCTTGAAATTAATCAGTCGCTTGAGTTATGAAGTATGTACTACCTTTTGCTTTCCTACTCACCTTATGGAGTTGTAGTGATGACTCCACCTTAGTTATCGATCCTCAATCTACTCTCGGGGTAACTGTCGAGAAAATGAAGCGTGATTATAGTTTATTGCCAGAAGAAGCCATCAGCTTTAGTCTTGACTCTACAGTCCTGGCGCAGTATGCTCAGCCCACAGAAAAATATCCGCACGGTGTGATGGGTGATGATATCGAGGCGGAGCAGTTGGTCGTAGCGGTTGATGGTCAGTTTTATGATGTGATACTGAAGGGCGATTACTTATTTGAGGATTTGCGACCGCGGATCTATGATGTGGATGGAGATGGTCTTTTGGAATTCATTACAATAAGGACCCACGTAGAGCGCGGCGCTGGTATAGCTATCTATAAAGTAATCAATGAAGAACTTGTTGAGTATGCCTATGTAGCGGAGATCGGTTTTCTGACACGATGGCTTAATCTGGTGACCATCGATGACTTAGATGACGATGGGGTAGTGGAGCTGGCTTGGATACAGACACCTCATATTGGAGGCATCCTAAAAGTAGCCAAGTTTAGCGGTGGAGAGATGACAGTTCTAGATGAGGCCGAGGAGCAGTACAGCAATCACTTAGGTAGGACGAGACAACTTTGTATGTCTGTACTGACTGCACAAGACAATCAGAAAGTATTTTATGTGCCTAGCCAAGCGGGCGATCAGATTGTTGGTTTTAGTTTCTCTAATAACCAACTCATAAAAGAAGAAACGATAGATCAGGAAGTAGATTTTTTGGTACCTCTGTCAGAGCAATATCCTTTTCAGAAAATTATTCTGGATCCCGTCAATTGTATTGATTTGTAAGTAGCTCCTTTAGAACCATCCTAAGACTGCGTGTCTGAAGGTGGTTTTTTTATTACCAACAGATGATCTTGTTATGCTGTCTTAGTAGATGTTAGATGAGCTCACTTTCTTATAAGGTGTATACCTGTCGAGAACGAAGATCTTTCCACTCCCTTCGGTCGGTCAAGATGAAAAAGGGGTGTTAGAATTGTAAGATTATAAAATAATCAACTACAAAGTTGCTCACTTCTCTAATTATAGAGGGTTAGGCAGCGAGATTAAAAATCTGATCTTAACTTAGAGGTAGAAACCGAATTAACACATCTAGAGAGAGATAGAAGATAAGGAAGCAGATCAGAGACTATTACTACTTGTTGCTAAGAACAACTTCTAATGACCGTTGATTGCGTAGTAACGAGATAACATCATAGACTGACTAAGATGTTAGCAAAAAATAGAGAGGAGGAGTACACAATAGTAAGACTATAAAATAAGTGTATGAACACGTATCATCGCCGACGACAATCAGCAGTACCCTTCCTACTTTAGCAAGCAACTAGCGTTTTTTTTCTTGCAGCCCTCCCTCTTCTGATGAAGAGGTTCTTTCGTTAGAACAGATATTTAATCTGTTCTATCCGCTAATCGCAAACCCTCAGTCATAGCAATGCAAAAAGCGAAAAAAATTAGATAGAAACTTACTTACCGAAACCGGCACTAATCACCTGCGTCGCGGGCTTCCCTTGAGGTGTAAAGTCTAGGTTATCATAGTCCTCACCATATCGATGGTTGCCACGCAGCTGCCAGATATGCATCCCCGCAAACCAGGGCTCATCCCAGAAGACATCAAAGAAAGCTTGGTAACAATTGGCTTGGGTTTCTACTGAGTAGGTTTTCTTATTGTCTTCGTAGTCCATCCACTCCCAAGGCGTTATACCGCTGTCTGAAGTACTCTTATAACCCATCTCAGTAAAAAGTATGGGCTTGCCAAATTCTTCTGCTTTTCCTTTTATGGTAGGGAGATGTTTGTTCCAACCAGCACCCAATTCTGCTGTAGAGGGGCTTTCTTTTTTTACTAGTGGAAAGTAGGCTTGTATACCGATGTAGTCTAGCTCATCCCAAAAAGAAATGTCTTCATACTCTTTGTACCAGTTGGCGGCATAGGTGAGTTTTCCAGAATAGATTTCTTTTATTTCTGCAATGATTTCTCTCCAGAATTGTGGTTTCTCTTTAGAGAGGAGAGTGAGCTCTGTACCGACACAGTACATTTCTGCATCCGCTGCTTCAGCTACACGAGCATAGCGTAGTATAAATTCTCTGTAGGTTGCTTTCCACGTTGACCAATCAGCTTCATTTTTAGGAAAGATATCAGATCGCCATTTTCCGGGGTCGGCACCGTGGAGCCAGATATGTGGTTTCAGAAATATCTTATATCCTTTGGCCCGGAAACTCTGGATGGTGCTGATCCAACTAGAATCCACTTGAGCGGCTAGTCTATTTCTACGTTGATGACCGACTATAGAATCTTGGTGTCCTTTCATATACCCCCAAGGGACCAAAGTCAACCACTCGATGTTCATATCTTCTAAGAAGCTAAGGTTGGTTGTGTCGCGATAGCGAAAGAGGTGAGCGCCGCGCTGCTTGTCAGCGTCTTGGATAAGGAGAGGCGCTTCGACTGATTGTATGTTGCTGATGTTGTCTTGTGATTTACAAGAGCTCAGCCCAAGGCCTATCAGCATTATGATCAGAGTAGAAAGACTGTAGGTCACCATTGCAGCTCTGCTCAAATCATCTTTTATCGTACTGAAGTTATTCTTAAAAGCATCAGTTGCTCTAGCCATGCATCTTCTTTATCCTGTCTAAGTCTCTCTTGCTGTCTCGATCTTTCATCGTCTGTCGCTTGTCGTAGCCTTGCTTACCTTGAGCTATAAATATTTCTACCTTGGCAAAGCCGCGCTCAGAGAAATATACTTTGTAAGGGATTACAGTGAAGCCTTTTTCATTAATCTTCTTGACTAACTTTTTGACTTCTGATTTTCTGAGCAGGAGTTTTCTATCTCTTCGTGTCTCGTGATTGTTGATGTTGCCAAAAGAGTATTCTGCTATAAACATACTCTTGAGGTAGACTTCGTTATTGACGATATGGCAATAGGCATCACTGAGATTGCCCTCCCCAGCTCTGAGAGACTTCACTTCTGTGCCCTTGAGTACCAGCCCCGCTTCGAAGCCTTGTAAGAAATGATATTCAAACTTGGCTTTTCTGTTGACTATTTCTTTTGTGTTTGTCTTAGCCATTCTACAGTTTCTCCAAGAGGAAGTTGGTCATTTTAGTATACAGGTGTAGACGTGTATTGCCTCCATAGATGCCGTGGTTTCTATTCGGATAGTAATAGGTATCAAATTGTTTGTTCGCTTTGATCAGCGCATTGGCCATTTCGACAGAGTTTTGCCAATGTACATTGTCATCTCCCATTCCGTGCACCAGCAAGTAATTGCCTTTTAATCTATCAGCAAAGTTTACTGGAGAATTGTCTGCATATCCATCAGGATTCTCTTCTTCTGTGCGCATATATCTCTCCGTATAGATGGTGTCGTACCATCTCCAGTTGGTCACAGGAGCTACGGCTATGGCAGACTTAAAGACATCATTGCCCTTAAGTAAGCACAGCGAGGACATATACCCTCCGTAACTCCACCCGAAGATGCCTATACGAGAAGCATCCGTGTAGGGTAGACCTGCTAAGTATTTTGCCGCTTCGATTTGATCTTGTGTCTCCAGATCACCGAGCTTGAGGTAGGTTTGTTTTTTGAATTCTTCTCCTCTGGCGCCCGTTCCTCTATTGTCTACGCAAGCTATAAGATAGCCTTGCTGAGAGAGCATCTGGAACCACCAGTAGTTTTGTCCTTTCCACGCATCTACGACTTGCTGACTGCCTGGGCCTCCGTAGAGATACATAAATACTGGATATTTTTTCGAAGCATCAAAGTTGGCTGGAGGAATCATCCATCCATTAAGTGTCACACCATCTTTAGTTTTGAAATCAAAGAATTCTACCTCTTGAGTGCCATACTTACTTTGGATTGCTTGGAGTTTTTTGTTGTCTTCGATAGTTCTTACAAGCTCACCTTTTCTGTTGTATACTTTGTAAGTGGGTGGCGTATTAATTGTGCTGTGGGTATCGACATAGTAATCAAATGTGCTAGAGAACTGGGCGCTGTGTGTGCCTGCCTCGTCACGAATAGCTTTCTTTTGATTGGTGTTGAGGTTGAGCGAATAGATTTGTTTTTCTACTGCATTTTTTTCAGCAGCTAGATAGTAGATCGTATTGTTCGCTTCGTCTATGCCATAAAAACTGATGACATCATAGTCGCCTCTTGTGAGTTGTTTTTTTTCATTGCCATTAAGGCTGTAGAGGTACAGATGATTATATCCACTCTTTTCACTGGACCAGATAAAATCATTTCCATTACTCAGGAATCTGATATCGTCCGTGATGTCTACATAATATTTACTTGTCTCCTTCATAACCTGTTGAGTACTTCCAGAATTGGCATCCACTGCTAGAAGCTCCAGATTATTTTGATGTCTATTCATCTTGTACACGAGTAATTTGTCATTGCTGTGTGTCCATTTTATCCTTGGGATATAGAACTCCTCAGTAGAGTTGATCTTAACCTTTGTTGTTTTGGTACTTTTGATATCATAGATGTGCGCAGAGACGACGGCATTGTTTTCTCCTACCTTGGGATACTTGAAAGTGACATATTCTGGGTACAATTCGTTTCTATAGTTGGTCATAGTAAACTCCGGCACTGCTCTTTCATCAAAGCGCATAAAAGCTATCTTGGTCCCATCCCCATTCCAGTGAAAAGCTTGCGCAAAAGAAAATTCTTCTTCGTATACCCAGTCTGCGGAGCCATTGATGATTTCGTTGGTTTTACCATCTGACGTTATCTGTTTTACTTCTGACGTTTTGAGATCTAGGCAATAGAGATTATTGTCTAGGACATAGGCTACCATATCTCCGGCGGGTGATGGTGTCGCGTACATAATCTTGTTGTCCTTATTGATAGGACTTAGTGTTTTTGTTGTACGGTCATACATATAATAGTAGGCCTTAGACGACCTTCTATAGATTGATTCCATACCAGATTCCAGCATAATTAGTTTTTCATCCTGATAGAAGGTATAGCTATCTATATCACCAGAAAGAGTGTCAGTTGCACTAAGCATATTGGTTGAGAAAATATCTTCTACGCGTTCTCCAGACAAGAGATTATATTTGACTATGGCATTTTTTTCCAGTCTTGAATAGGACTGTCCGTCTGCCATAAAGTTGAATCCGGGCACTCTTTTGTTGGCGAAAGTGTAATCAGACCAGATTTTGTCAAGTGTAATGGAGTCTTGGGCTTCTGCCATTTCAGAAGTGATAATGAAGCAGGAAACCAAACAAAGGATAGTGAATATTCTCATTATATTAATTATGTAGTCCAAATATCACTATTCTAGGACAAAAGGCTATAGGATTTGTCTTTTACACACCAAGTAAGGGCTATCTTTTCGATAGCTTTGCCCCTTATAATAAATTTTTCAAATTATGAGACTCCTATCTTTAAAATCT
Organism: uncultured Saprospiraceae bacterium; assembly: GCA_937969415.1. Classification (GTDB taxonomy): domain Bacteria; phylum Bacteroidota; class Bacteroidia; order Chitinophagales; family Saprospiraceae; genus RFSX01. The sequence goes on from CALBWK010000148.1 coordinate 13,262, forward strand.
AATCATTTGCCAAAGAAACTGCAGTTAGCCTCTGTAGCTTTTATTGGTATCTTTTTCTTAGCCTTTTCGAGCTCTCCTCCTGTAGGAAATACCAATGCTCCAGGAAACGGTTCTTGCGGAAACTGTCACGGTGGTGGTAGCTTTTCTGGTGACCTTATGGTTGATATTTTTGACAACGGTACCGATATCCAGTTTGTCACCGAGTTTGATACTGGTGTGCCTACAACCTTTGGGTGGCAGTGGACGATATTGGATGATAATAATAACCCTATTGGCTCTTGGACAAGTCTTCCAGGAAATTCATCAGTAATTACCTCAGGTGGACAAGAATATATGGGACACGATCCTGCGATATTTGACGGCGGCGGCTTATGGATTACTGATGGAGGGTTTTGGGATCCTCAGGGGTATTGTGGTGATATAACTATCTACACAGCTACCTTGACAGCCAATGGTAATGGTAATACAGGTGGAGATGAGGTACATCACGACATTTTTACACATACTATTGCTTGTTCTCTGATGGGTGTTTTTGGCGATTTTGCCGAGCCGACTTGTAATGGCGACTGTGATGGATTTATCGTTGCAGATGGGGTAGGTGGTACGCCACCATATATGTTTGAATGGGACGATGGACAGACCACGGCGACTGCACAAAACCTCTGTGCTGGCGACTATACTGTGACTATAACTGATGATATAGGCGACGAGTTTGTAATGGAAATGACTTTAGACGAGCCAGATGAAGTTATAGGCGAAGAGACGGGCCTAGAGAATGCGGGTTGTTTTGGCGAGAGCAATGGACTGATACAAGTGACAGCTTCGGGCGGTACAGGAAGTCTAGACTTTGATTGGGGACCTTTTGGTAACACTTGTTGTCCTACCGGATTAAGTGCGGGTACCTATGGAGTAACGATCACAGATGCGCTTGGATGCGAGTTTATAGATTCTTATGAGATTACAGAGAATCCAGAGCTGTTTCTAACTCTAAGCAGTACTACTCCAGTTCCTGTAGGTGCTTCTAATGGAAGCGCTACAGCAACGGTGACAGGCGGCACACCACCTTATGAGTATGATTGGGATACAGGAGATGATACGGCTACGATAACTGGTCTAGAAGCGGGCATATATGTGGTCACTGTAACAGACGATGAATTCTGTTCAGTGGAAGCGACAATAGAAGTTATGGAAGGCCTATGTGACCTTAGTATTAGCAATGTTGTTATTGTAAATCCCACGTGTTACGGAGAGGAAGGAGAAATTATTGTTGATGTTATGGGGGGTGCACAGCCTATAGACTTTGATTGGTCAGATGGTAGCCAAGGCTCTGTGTTGACAAATGTAGCCGGGAGTTATAGTGTTATAATAACTGATGATGCTGGTTGTGTCGTAGATACAAGTGGCCTAATTATAACACAACCAGATTCATTAGATGTCGCCCTAACTAGCCTTACAGGTGCCACTTGTCCTGGCGGATCAGATGGCGGTCTGACAGTCTCTGTCCTTGGCGGTTCTGGAGATTATACACTTACATGGGAAAATGGGCTGACCAATGACACTATAGTCAATGGCGTAGATACACTAATCAATATTCAGGATACCTTGACAAATCTGAGTACGGGTTACTTTAGTTATACTCTTACAGATGGCAATGGATGTCTAAGGGTAGACTCATTCTTGATAGAAGGGAATGATGCAGTACCACCTAATTTGACAACTCAGACAGCTCTTGTTTATCTTGATGAGATGGGAGTCGCTGCTCCTGTTTCTGTCGACGAGGTGGTGGATACAGCTACCGACAACTGTGGAATTATGAGCATAGAAATCACTAGCGGAGCTACTTCTTATAGTTGTGCTGATATCGGTAGTGCAATGGTCACTGTGACTGCAACTGACACCAATAACAATATGGTGACTCAAACTGCTCTGGTTACAGTATTGGACACATTAGCTCCAGTCCTCAGTTGTCCTCAAAGTTTTACCGTTAGTACTTGTATTGCTGTAGATTATGATCTGCCAATTGTAACGGATAATTGTGATCAAGGATTAAGTCCAATTCTCACTGCAGGATTAAGTTCGGGTAGTGCTTTTCCTTCCGGAACGACTATAGTCTCTTATGAGGCGACGGACTTATGTGGTAATACTGGTCAATGTAGTTTTGAAATAACTGTTGAAATCGACCTAAACTTGAGTGCACTTTCTTCTCCTGCAACCTGTGGGCTGATGGATGGAATGATTACCTTATTGGCTACTGGTGGGACTCCTCCATATACTTTTGAACCAGATCTATCTACAGGCGTTGCTGCTGGCACCTATACAGTAGCAGTTTTTGATTCGGCTGGTTGCCAAGCGGAGACAACAGTTGTTGTAGAACAAGTAGGAGGCCCTCAGATAAGTGGAGTCACTGCTGTCTCGTTTTGTCCAGGTTCTATACCGATGGGTAGCTTAGAGGTGAATGGAGGAGTAGCTCCGTATAATATTACGGTAGATGGTGTCGCTGTAAATAATGTTGCAGGTCCATTGGTAGACTACGTATTGCCTGGTGTTGGAACTTTCAATGTAACACTTGTCGATGCCAACGGCTGTGCTTCTAATTCTATACTTGTAGAAGCTATGGAATTTCAAGTTATGCAGATCTCTGTTGCAGATATAGATTTGGTATGTGCAGCCAGTATTCCAGCCTCACAAGTGGAATTGCCTGCTGGCTTTATGCTCGAAGGTAATCCTAGCACGCTAACTCCTGGAACATATACTATTGTCGATAATCTATGTGGCGTGTCTAGTGGCACTTTAAATGTTACTGGAGGAGGAATGTTGATGGTAGATGCGACGACTACGCCTACGAGTTGCAATGGTGCGACAGGCTCCGTAATGATTGATGTGAGTGGAGGTATAGAACCCTACACTTTTACACCTTTTGGGCCGGATCAGGGTGGACTGGGTGCAGGCAGTTATTCCATTACAATTGGAGATATGTCAGGATGCCAAGTGGTAGTAGACTTTACCATAGTACAAGAAAATGGGCCAAGTATCACTGTAGACGAATCTATAGTTTGCTTTGGAGCAAATAATGGAGAGTTGACTGTTACAGGTTCGGGTGGCACACCGCCGTATAGTTACCAATTAGGATCTGGTACGCCTGTTATGGGCAATGGACTTGATCCATTTACCTTTGATGGGCTTGCACCAGGAGCTTACAATGTAAGTATCATTGATGCCAATGGTTGTTCTGCAGAATTTCCTGCAGTTGTGAGAGAACATCCAGAGCTGATGATAATGGCGGAAGCTGACCCAGGTACAGACTGTATCTTAGAAATAGACGAATTGATAATATCTCCTACAGGAGGCGTAATGCCGTATGACGTTCAGACTGAAATAGCCGCAGATGGACTTTCAATAGTTGTCACAGTAGTAGATGGAGTCGGTTGTAGTGTGACAGAGCAAATCTTATTGGAAGAACAAGCAGAATTGCAAGCTAGTGCTCTGGTCGCTTATGATTGCAATGATAGTACACCTCTAATAGAGTTTAATATAGCAGGGGGTTGTCCGCCATACTCTAGCGATTTTGATGCCACACTCAATACAGAGGTCGGGGATCATATTATTACGATAACTGATAGTGCTGGGAATATGACTCAGGTGACGATCACTATCGAGGATATAGGAGTATTGGATCTATCAGCACCGGCCCTTATAGAGGTGACAAGTGGTGACCCCATTAATCTAGAGTCTAGCGTTACTGGTGGCGTTGCGCCATATGAATTTACGTGGTCAGATGCAGATGGTAACGTACTATCTGAGGATCAGACTCTCGATACTGATGGTTTGGCATCACAAATTATAACTGTGCTTGTCGTAGATGATAGAGGCTGCGCAGTGAGTATGGAAGTAGAGCTTACAATTACCGTAGCTACTATAGAGCTTGATACTAATGATGAATTGGTCAAAGTATATCCATCGCCAGTAACAGATGTAGTTACAATCAGTGTGGCCCATCCTGCATCTGTAGATATACAAATGTTAGATATGACAGGTCAACGCCTAATCAGAAAAAGGACTGCGATAAGGGATACTAAAATAGATGTATCGGAATTGGCTCCAGGAGTGTATTTAGTGCGGATGGAGTTTGAGGATAGGATTATACTTAAGAGGTTTATCAAAGGGTAGGAGATAACAGCTTGCTCCCCAAATAATAGACTATCCTTCTTAGAATGGGTACAAAAAAAGAAAGGACTTGCGATATCGCAAGTCCTTTTCTATTAGTATTATTCGATTTAAAATCTATCAGGCGTCTGCTATTTCCATATTTAATTTCGGTGCAGCTGCTACAATATCAGCTGAAACATTATCAGTGAATTTCTTAAAATTCTCCTGAAACATTTCTGCAAGTTTAGTTCTCTGCTCATCATAAGCAACTTTATTATTCCAAGCCTTTCTTGGTGATAGTATTTCTTCTGGGATACCAGGACAACTTGTCGGCACTGCTAGGTTAAACACGTCTGTAGTCGTGTATTCAGCTTGATGCATATCTCCGTCTAGTACTGCTGATATTAATCTTCTAGTATGCTTGAGAGAGATTCTATGTCCTTCGCCGTAAGGGCCCGAAGTCCAACCAGTATTTACCAACCAAATATTGACGTTGTGTTTCTTGATTTTTTCTCCTAGCAATTGCGCATAAGCATTAGGATGTAAAGGCAGGAATGGCGCACCAAAACAAGCTGAAAAAGTTGCTTTTGGTTCGAGAACGCCTTCCTCTGTGCCAGCAACCTTAGCCGTGTAGCCAGAGATAAAATAGTACATCGCTTGCTCAGGAGTCAGTTTTGAAAGAGGAGGCAAAACACCAAAGGCATCACAGGTCAAGAAGAAGATATTATTGGGATGCTTAGCTGTCTCGTCAGTATAGTAGTTGTTGATGTGGTGAATCGGGTAGGAGACTCTGGTATTTTGAGTAATGGACGTATCATCGAAATCCGGTCTACAGGTTCCAGGGAAAAATTTGATATTTTCTAGAATAGCGCCCGGCTTGATAGCCTTGAAGATATCTGGTTCTTTTTCTTCTGTGAGTCCAATGCATTTAGCATAACAGCCACCTTCAAAATTAAAAAGCCCTTCTTCTGACCAGCCGTGCTCATCATCTCCTAATAATCGTCTTTCCGGATCAGCAGAAAGGGTAGTCTTACCTGTGCCACTGAGTCCAAAGAATACAGCCGTATCATCCTTGCCCACATTTGCTGAGCAGTGCATAGCCAGGACATTTTCGTTCTTAGGCAGATTGTAGTTCAGTACTGAGAAAATGCCTTTCTTGATCTCGCCAGTGTAGCCTGAGCCACCTATAAGTATTACTTTTTTAGTGAAGTTGATGATCGAAAAATTCTCTGCTCTTGTACCATCTACATTAGGATCAGCCTTAAAGCCAGGTGCACAAAGAATGGTCCACTCGGGTGTATGGGTTAAGATTTCTTCCTCTGATAATCTGATGAACATATTGTGTACAAAATGTGCACTCCAAGGATATTCTGCTACCAGCCTAACTTTTAGTTTGTATTTCTGTGCATTGACAATTGCAGCATCCTTGATATAGAGATCTCTTCCATTAAGGTAGGAAGTGAGTTTGTCTTGGAGAGTATCAAACTTGTCTTTATCAAAGGCTTGATTAATTTCATTCCAATCAACACTTTGACTTGTTAAGTCATCTTTGACAATAAATCTGTCTTTGGGTGATCGTCCAGTGAATTTTCCTGTCTTGATAACCAAAGTTCCATTAGCTGATAGAGTGCCTTGGTTTTTCTGAAGTGTCTCCTTGATGAGTTGGCTAGGGTTAAGGTTCCAATAAGCTGTAATCCAACTTTGGATATTGTAATCACCAAGCGAAGATGAAGGATTTTTTAAGCCTTTTTGTTGATCCATTTTTTGAGGAATTGAAAAGATTATAAATCATTAATTCTAGCCCAAAGATGTGTTTCTGTTATCGATAGGATAGTGTATGAATTACTATAAGCGTTTCTCTTTTTGTCGCTTTCTATTAGTGTTCTTTTGCCCCAAAGTCCATATTGCTTAGCTTAAAGAGAGTCAAATTGTGAATAATCACATATGTTAAGTAAATGTTAACATTTGTTTGCCCAAATCGACACTAAGCCTATAAAACCTAGAGTTTAATTTTTTTCATGAGATTAAAATTTGTTTTTTCTACAACTAGACTAGGGGTATTCTGTTTTTGTTTCATCTAAAAGAATAAAAACTATACATATGGTACATTCATCAAAATATATGATCCTAAGAGACTTAGATCTCTTCAGATCACTCTCAGATCAGCAGTTAGAACAGATTGCTCACCAGGCTACTTATCAGAGATATAAGAAGGGTGTATACATATTTCAGCCAGGAGATCCTGTTACAGATATTTATATCCTCAATAAGGGTTCAGTGAAGTCAGGTGTGCAGACTATAGAAAACAAGACCTTGATTAGAGAGATTGTCTATAAGATGGAGCTTTTGGGTGAAAACGTTTTAGCAAATCCCAAGGTAAGACGATCGTTCGCTCAGACGGTTTCTGACTGTGAGATGTTTGCTCTTCCAGCGGCATTCTTTAAGGATCTGCTCCAAAAGAACCCTCAGCTTTGCCAGGAGTTGACCTATGTTCTTATCAGTAAGATCTCTAATCTCGAGAAAAGAATGAGCAACTTCGTCTTTAAGAAAGCACAGAATAGAATAACCGAATTCCTAAGAGATCTCGCAGAGAAGAAAGGAATGAAAATAGGTATAGATGAAATATTGGTCAATCATGGCCTATCGCACAAGGAAATAGCCAACATAACAGACACTTCCAGACAGACTGTAGCAAGAGTCCTAGGGGATCTCAAGCGACAGAACATTATCCATTTCAGTGCAAGAAAACCACATAAGATATTAGTAAGAAACATCATGAGCCTTAGTTGATCGATGTGGTTTTTTTGAGTCCTTGTGTGGTTCGCTGTGCAAGGGCTTTTCGCATTAGAAGTACATCTTATATATCATATACCCATTCTAATCAAAATGCTATCTTTAGCAGCTTAAAGATTAGTCATTATGTTTGAGGTATTACCTGATTTTGCCAGTGGAGCAGTATGGATGAGTCTATTGACCTTGACCTTCCTAGAGATTGTCCTCGGTGTAGATAACATCATCTTCATTTCTATAGCAGCCGGCAAAGTAGAAGAGAAAGATCAGAAAAAGGCGACCAACGTCGGATTGGTCCTCGCAATGGGCATAAGAATATTATTGCTCTTTGGGATTTCTTGGTTAGTGGCGTTAAGCGAACCTTGGCTCAAAATTAACAACAGTCTTGTTCACGCAGGGTTTTCAGGACAAAGTCTAATTCTTATTGCAGGTGGGCTGTTCTTATTATATAAGTCAGTTACGGAGATCCATCACAAGTTGGAAGGTGACGATCATGGTGAAGATGGCAAAGGAAAAACTAAGTCAACATTGGGTAATGCAATATTTCAGATTACCTTAATTAATATCGTCTTTTCATTTGACTCTATATTGACAGCGGTAGGGATGACCAATGGACTTGAAGGTGCCTTGGTTGTAATGATTATAGCTGTGGTGACTTCAGTGATTATAATGATGTTATTTGCTGTGCCAGTAGGTCGATTTGTCAATAAGCACCCAACAATTCAGATTCTAGGAATGTCTTTCTTGATCCTTATAGGTTTTATGTTGATTCTAGAAGGCTGTCACTTGGCGCACTTCTCATTCTTAGGAAATGAAGTGGGTGCAGTGCCGAAAGGCTACCTTTATTTTGCTATTGCTTTTTCACTTTTAGTAGAAGTCTTGAATATGAAAATGCGAAAGAAAAAGAAGCCTCTGCAATTGCATAATGCTGTAGAAGAAGCCACCAAAGAAGGGATACTTTAATTTTAAACCGATAACTATAAACGCCGATTACATATTATATGGAGGATATCAAGTTTAACATAGCGAAAGATTTAGTGTTTTTTGACATAGAGGCTACAGGTCTTAATGTAGTGAAAGATAGAATAGTGCAGATAGCCCTGATAAAATTTACGCCTAGTCAAGCGGAGCCTGTTGAACTAGAGATGCTCATTAATCCGGGTCCTGTTCTTATTTCTGAAGAAGCCTACAATGTGCACGGTATCTCAGCGGAGGCGGTTGCTAATAAGCCACTGTTTTCTCAAGTAGCTCAACAGCTATATGACTTTATCGGCACTGCAGATTTGGCTGGATATAATTCTGATCGCTTTGACATCCCTATGTTGATGGAGGAGTTTGCTAGGGCTGGAGTAGATTTCAATATGGATGGCCGGTCTTCTGTAGATGTTCAGAAGATTTTCTACAAGATGGAACCGCGAACCTTATCTGCAGCCTATAGATTGTATTGCAATAAGACAATAGATAATGCCCACGATGCCCTTGCTGATGTGAGAGCCACTGTTGATGTTTTAAAAGGTCAAATAAAGCGCTACGATGGTGTGGATATGATAGATGGAGATGGCTTTACACATCCTAACCCGATCAAGAATAATATAGAAGAGTTAGCGAAATTTACCACCAACAGCACAATGGTTGATGCTACACAACGTTTTAAGTATAACCATAAAGGAGAGATTGTCTTTAATTTTGGAAAGTATGCAGGTAAAAATGCTGCAGAGATTCTTAGAAATGATAAGCAATATCTCAATTGGATCTTGGATAAAGATTTTTCTGCACAGGTCAAACAGATCGTCAAGAAATTAGCGGCAGACCAAAAAGTATAGGATATTGACAAAGGCACTTCTACTTTCACTAATTGGTATAGCGCTGTTGATGCTTGCTTGTGAAACCTCAGAGGAAGGTTGTCTAGATATAGGTGCTGCAAACTTTAATGTGCACGCCGTTAATGCCTGTGACTCATGTTGTGTGCTGCCTGTGGCACGCCTCGATGTTGACTTATTATACGATACACTTAACTTTAGATTTGGTACCGACTATCCCTTGAGCCATACGGATGACACTGTAAGAATTCTTTCATTTAGTCTTCCGTTTTCAGACTTTACTTTTAATAGTCCATCTACGCAGTATCGGGTTAAAGACACGATGCTTAATGTAACTCCACAAACATTGGATGATTACTTTATAATTGAGTCTAGTGCTGTCGAAACCATAGGGTTTACTGATTTTGTTGACAATATCAATTCAGTAGATTGCACTGTAGGATATGAAAAAGCCAAGCTAGAAACTTTGCAACCGTTTATTGATTTACATCCTACAATTCGAGCACTTGAGGTCACAAGTAGATTTTACGATGACTCTTTAGATGTGTTTTTTGTTGCTGATCTTGCAATCGAGATTGCAGATAGTGTACGTTCTCTACAGATTGTTAGTATTGACAATTCTCGTATTCAACTCCAGTATGAAGAACCAATCGAGCCAGCGCTAGGCCTGCCGTGGACGATACCACTAAGCATAGACCTAAGGCAAATGTTGATAGGTATAGACTCTTTGCAAACAAATGAGATGATGGCTGAGACAATTGGTGCTAATATTAGCGCATCTATCTCTAGTAATTAGAATCTTTGCTTCTGAACAACCATAGTCATATGAAGATCAAGACTTACATAACCACAGCTGTTTTTTTAGGACTACTCATTAGTTGTAATGATGATGTTGCTGTAAGTGGTGGTGGCAATTCCAATGGAGGCATAAGTCTAACGGATTTGCCTTACGATCCAGAGAGTTATGAAGTCGTAACACCATCTTCTTACCCTCAACTAGAAAACCCAGCTGATAATCCATTGACTGTAGATGGGGTAGAGCTTGGTCGGCATCTGTTTTATGATCCTATATTGAGTGTGGACAGCACGATGGCCTGTGCTTCATGTCATTTGGCTGCGGGTGGCTTTACGGATAATGTAGCGTTTAGCACTGGTGTCGATGGTCTTACGACTCAGCGTAGCTCTATGTCGCTGGTAGATGTTGGCTTTCATCTCAATGGCTTGTTTTGGGATGGACGTGTGCAAAGCTTAGAGGAGCAAGCCTTACTACCAGTAGAAGATGAGATAGAGTTGCATCATAGCTGGCCAGAAGTTATTGAGGACTTGCAGGCACATGCGGAGTATCCTGAGAGGTTTAGGGCGGCTTTCGGTATAGAAAATTCAAATGAGATAACTAGAGAGCTAGCAGCTAAGGCCATAGCACAGTTTGAACGATCTTTAGTGTCGTCTGGACAAAGTATTTATGATAAGATCCGAGCGGGACAAGCTATTCCGCCATCAGATGAAGTTCTTATGGGCTTACGTATTTTCTTTGATGAAGATCCTAACCTTCCAGATGGTCAGTGTTTTCATTGTCATGTAGATCCGCTATTTACTGATAATTTATACAGGAATAATGGCTTGGATTCTGTGCCAGACTTTTCAGGTTTTAAAGACTTAGGCTTGGGCGGTTTTACGGGCGAGCGAGTTGAGAACGGGCGATTCCGAACACCGACTCTGCGTAATATTGAGTTCACTGCACCGTATATGCATGATGGTAGATTTGAAACCTTGGAAGAGGTTATGGATCATTATGTATCTGGTGGCAAGCCTTCTATAAATAAGGATCCACTATTAGATTCTATCCAACTCAATGAGGAACAGAAGGCGGCTGTTATTGCTTTTTTAATGACCTTGTCTGATACAACTGCCCTCAATGACCCTCGCTATGCAAAGCCTGAGTAAGTAGATGCTTTATCACACATTCTCTTATCTGACCTAGTCGTAGTAGTCTTCTTTCTCTTGATAGGGTAGGAAATAATCTTTGTTAGACTTACAGCAGATCAGTAGTAAAATAGAATCTATTATGCCTCCAGAAATAAGGTTAAAGGTCTGTCCTTGTTTGAATAAACTAGATGTATCCTCGGCTCTGAAATCTATAATCTGATAGACTACAAATACCAAACTTATACATAGTAGAATCATAGCTCCCTTAATGACATAGGGTTTGTTAGAGAAAATTATTAGCAAACCAAATAAAATAAAGAGGCAAGAAAATACGGCGCCTATGTAGCCATGTCTTATCAGATCTGACTTCGCTGACTCAGAGAGTCTTGTGCTATCTCTAATGAACTGCCCCAAATGCTCTCCAGTAAACACACTGTCTATTTCTAGAGAATCCGTTGACAGCTTACTGAAGACTTCTTTTTCTTTTTCGGACATAGGAATGGTGCCCACTTCTTTCGAAATCTCTTCAGCAATATCGTTTCCTAGTTCGACAAGGTCATTTGTTTTTATCTGTTTTAGGTCAGAGATTAATCCTCCACATCCAGAGATTAAGGTCATAATCAAACCAACGATCAAGACCCAACTTGGTCTAGGCATATGCTTTTAGAATGAAAGATACTGATTACTGAGGAGTAATATAACTTTTAGGTAACCTGATTGTAAAGACACTACCTTCTCCTAAGACGCTGTCGAGTGTAATGGTGCCATCTAGTTTTTCTATAGATTTTTTAACTAAGCCTAGCCCCAATCCGGACCCCTTATTTGATCCTGATTTGAGTCTTTTAAACATCTGGAATATATAGTCGTAGTACTTTTTTTCAATACCTATACCATTGTCTCTTATATAAAAGAAATGATTGTTGATTCCTTCTTCATACTTTATGTGAACCTTTGGAATTTCGCTTTCATTGTATTTTATGCCATTTTCGATTAGATTTTTGAATACAACAGTCATCAAAGAACTGGAAGTATATATTTCAGGCAGATCCTTAAATATGATAGTTCCATTTAACTCTTCAGTTTTTGCGCTGAGCATACCAGAGATGTTTTCCACTAGTGTATTGGTGTCTACTAGTTGATGCGTTATTTTAGTTGACTTAAAATTGATAAATTCTGATAAATCTTCAATTAGCGTGTAGAGCTGGTTAATACTGTTATTGACCAAGGTGAACTCACTTTCATAAGTGTTTTCTGCATCAGCTTTGGCTAATTTTTTTTGTATTAAGCCAGTTATGCTCGATACGACTCGCATTGGCTCCTTTATGTCATGTGATGCGATATAACTAAATTGCTCCATCTCCACAAGGTTGGACTTCAGTTCTTTGTTTTTGTTATCTAGCGCTGCTGTTCTCGTTTTAACTTTTTCATCTAGTATTCTATTGTAGAATAATAAACTTAATAACAATAGGCTTGAAAAGAAACCTATGAAGATTGTGCTTTTCTTTTGTGAGTGAATCTTGCTTTCTAGTTTGAGGCGTTCTGTCTCGTCATCTTTTTGCTTGAGCTTAGACTTGAAGTCTTCGATAGCTTTGAGATTGGCTTCAGTATTGAGGGAGTCTTGCAGTACATTAAGTCTGTTTGCAAATTTGTATGCCTTGCGATAGTTGTCTTGCTTGACGTGGCACTTCTCAATTTTTTTTGTCAATTGCTCCATTGATAAGAAATCAGATTTCTCTAGCAACTGTACAGATTGCATATAGTCATCTATCGCTTCTTCGTATTCAGCTTTGTCAAAATGGATGTCACCTGAAAAAGTATTGTAATCCTTAAGTAAAATTTTATCCGCTACTATCGAATCGGCATTTATTTGATAGAAATAGAATTCAAAGTTATCCAGTTCATTTTGGTGATAGTAGGCCTTAGAGAGTTGTAGTAATACATGATCTTTTAGCGTATTTAGGTTGGCCTCTTTGGCAACATTTAGAGCTTTGTAAGCATACTCTTGAGCTTTTTTGTAATTGATAGAATCTTCTAGGAAAAAGCCAGCGTTTCTAGCTAGTGCATAGAATAAGAATCGCTTGTCATCTGAGGTTTTTCGTGACTCGTCTACGAATTGTTCTAGTGCTATGGAGGCATCTTTATATTCTTTGGCTTTTATCTTAAATCGAATGAATATATCTAGATAATAGATGAGTTGCTTGGGATTTTCTTTGTCGATGAGTTGTTCAAATTCAACCATCATTTTTTCTGCCTCCCTAAACTTACCATAGTCAATATATGAATATATTTCAGTGTAAAGAGGTTGAATGTATTTTTGCCTTTTTATTTGACCATTGGTAAATAGCTGTTTCAGGTATTGGTAGTAGGGAGGGTTATCGTTGTAGTTTCTAAGATATATATTGGCTCTTAGAATCCAGACTGCCAGGTCAGACCCCTTGTCTACATCGTTTATTTTTTTTGCAATTTCGATACCCTCTTCAGCATAGGTTATCAAGTAGTTCCTGTCAAGATCTTCTTTGTAAAGTATCTCACAGGCTTTATGCAATACATCTAATCTTGCTGTCTCAGATAAATCTAAACTAAGTTTTGTGTTTAGACTATCTAGTTTCTGGTTTGATATTACTATTGGAGATGACTTTGCTGCATAATTCAGGTTGGGGGCAAGGATTATACAGGGTAGAAGCCAAAGTAATAGCGTATTTATTTTAATAGTCATTATCCATCGGTGTCAATTGATTCTCAAAAGGGGTATAGTTTTAAAAGTGGAGTTTCAAATACTATTATAAAGGACAAATTTTAATTATGATTTACTATTAAATTATTCTAAAATGACTCTAAGTATATATTTATATTTATCTATTGATAATTAGTTTTCTTGAAAGATTTTGGTCTTCAGTTTTTATTTGTATCAAATACACACCATTTTCTAGCTGACTAACATCTAATTTTCCTTTACTCAGTTTTTGAGAGTCTATACTTTTTACTTTTTCGCCTTTTTGACTAAAGATATTAAGTGATACTATTTTGTCTATTGATCTGAAATAAATGATATCCTGTGCTGGATTAGGATGTATAGTCAGAGATTGAATAGATTCGCTATTTACTGTTTGTGAAATAACATTACTATACTTGTACAGACTCTGTTTTGTTGATCTTGCTTTGATTCTGTAGTAGTATATTCCTTCTTCGTTTTGGTTAACATTGTATGTGTTGCAATCTAGACATGAAGAAAGTGGAAGATATTCTACTGTTTGATTTTTGGCTACTTCTATTATGTATTCCCACTCACTACTGTTATACTTGTTCCACAGTAAATTTGCTGAAGAATTATCCTTATTAGTGAAGGTTAGAATGATGTTCTCTTCTAAACTAAGAACGCCTGAACTTTCTATAAGTTGTGCATTTATTTCTTCTATAGATTCTCCAGTAGTTAAAGTTAATACTGTTGATTGACCAACATTTTGGTTGTCGGATCTGTAGCTACTAACGACCTCAGAATCAGCACCAAAATCTTGTCTTAAGGCAAAATCATAAATTGTATCGCTATAAAATTCTAAGTGGTAGGTGCTAGGCCTAATGCCAATAAATTCGTATAACCCCTCTGAATCTGTTGTTGTTTCTTGGATAATTTCAGTTGTTGGATTCATTGAGATCAAGGCAACATTGTAGTCGCTTGCTGGTTCTTCATTTATTTGCCAAGTTATAGAACCAGATATAGTGTTTTCTTCTAGAAATGTAATAAGTGGCAAGTTGAGGAGTCTGTCTTCTACAATAATATTCTCAAGTCTTGCTATTCTTGCTCCCTCATCAACCATAAATTCTTTACTGTTAGAGTTGAAAAGGTAGTTTGTACCTATACTTGCATAATCTATTTCTAAGATATATTCACCATCACTTATTCCTGACAATTGAAAGTATCCTGCTTCATCAGTATTTACTTCATTATTTAATGAAGATCTTCCTGTCTGAATTAAACGTACTATTACTCCATTGATTCCTTCTTCTTCCGTTTCTTCTAAGAAATTGCCATTGTCTGACCAGATTCTTCCTCCAAACTCTGCACATATATCCTCATCAGTATCACCATTACAATTATTATCCAGTCCATCACATAGTTCTACCTGATCTGGATTTATATCAGGATTTCTATCGTCGCAATCTCCTCCTTGTCTTACAAAACCATTAGGTTGTATGCAAAGAGAAACCCAAATATCATTATCTCCATATCCATCTCCATCTTCATCTTGATAGAAAGTTGTAAAGTCGCCATCCTCATCAAATGATCCATCACAATCGTTATCAATGCCATCACATATATCTTCTGCTTCGGGGTGTATGGTACTGTTAGAATCATCGCAGTCTCCTGATTGTAGCACATAACCATTTGGTTGACTACAGGTACTAATGGATGAGTTTTCGTCTCCATAGCCGTCGTTATCGGCATCTAGATAGTAGAATGTCTCTGTTATGTTATCGTCTATTTGACCATTACAATCGTTATCTATACCATCACAACTTTCTACATTATTTGGAAATATGGATGCATTGCTATCATCACAGTCATCTGCATTAGTCACATAACCAGCTGGTTGTTGACAAGCTTCTATAGTTTCGCTAGCGCTTCCGTAACCATCGTTATCGGAATCTATGTAGAAAGTTGATGTAGGTGCTCCATTATCGATAGTACCGTCGCAGTTGTTATCGATATTGTCACAGATTTCAGTTGACTGTGGATTAATGTTAGGATCTCTATCATCACAGTCATCTGCATTTGCTACATAACCAACTGGTTGTTGACATGCTTCTATAGTTTCGCTAGGGTTTCCGTACCCATCGTTATCAGAATCTATGTAGAAAGTTGAAGTAGATACTCCGTTATCGATAGTACCATCGCAGTTGTTATCGATATTGTCACAGATTTCAGTTGATTGTGGATTAATGTTAGGATCTCTATCATCACAGTCATCTGCATTTGCTACATAACCTATCGGCTGTTCACAAGCTTCTATAGCCTCATTATTGTTACCATAACCGTCACTATCAGCATCTCTATAGAAGACCGAGGTGGTCACTCCATTATCAATAGTCCCATCGCAGTCGTTATCTACATTGTCACAAATTTCTAGTGATCCAGGATTTACAAATGGATTGGAGTCGTCGCAGTCATCTGCTGATGGAGAATAGCCTACTGGTTGTACACAAGACTCAACACTATCTGAAGGATTTCCATATCCATCGTTGTCAGCATCTCTATAAAATATTAGTGCATTAACGACATTATCTATGAAACCATCACAATCATTATCCAGCCCATCACATATTTCTAATGCATCTCTAAAAACCGTACTTTCGGTGTCATTGCAATCTAGACTATTTGTAACATAACCTGATGGCAAACTACAACTTGTTATATTGACGCCGGGGTTTCCAAATCCATCTCCATCCGAATCCATATAATAAGTTGTTTGGAACAGCCCTTCATCAATCTCCGTATTACAGTTGTTGTCTATGTTGTCACAGATTTCGTCTGAGAGAGGATGTATATTGTCGTTGTCGTCATTACAGTCTAAGTTATTGTCAACAAAACCTATCGGTTGATCAACACTTGTCATATTAATAAGAATATTGCCGAAGCTATCTCCGTCAGCATCTTGATACCAGACAGTAACATTTTCATATATACAAGATCCGTCATCCTCCAGTGCATTAGCATCATAATTGAGTGCATTTGGATCTGTGCATCCTGATGGAACTTGGCTTGAGAAAAATAGTCCATAATCTTCTACTTGTCCTGCAGTAGGTATTGTGCACGCATCTTCTATTGTATTACTACTTGTAATGACCCTCAGCCTTAGTGTTTTATTTCTTACAATACTTGTAGGTGTTGAAATTGGTACTCGATATCTTCCTTCCGCTGGTATTCTAAAGCCACCTAAGTTTTCGTTTGATTCGAAGATGCCATTATCATTCATATCCAAGAAGAAAGAGATGTCTCTTATGCCAGCAATCTCTACGATTGGCTCGTATATTGTACTTTCGTTCACCCTAATAATTTGATCACATATGAAGTCTTCATAGACTCCAGAGACTTCTCCATATTGTGTGTTGGAAGTAACGTTTTCCAGTTCAAAATAAGCAAGTCCTCCAGTAGATGCGCCACTTGGTTGACAGTTGATTTCTGGTGTTTCTTCTACTATTATAACTTGAGAGTTTATGTCTGTGCCTGAGTCATTGGAAGAAGCTAGGGTGACAACATAGGTGCCTGGAGTATCAAAAGTGACAATTGGTTTTGCTAAGGTTGAAGTTGAGGGATTTGCGTTGCCGAAATTCCAGTTTCTAACTGCACCATATTGTGACTGATCTTCAAAAGTTATAGCAGTCCCTACACAAACGCGTGGTTGGCTACTTGTAAAATTCGCAACCGGTGGCCCCATTACTGAACAATCTAAAAGATAATCAGCTGAGGCTAGAGTGTTACTAATAGACTCAACTGATGTTGCAGACCAATTAGGCGTCAGTACTAGGCTGCTAGCCATTATGGCATTTGTTCCTTCTGGGTCGTGAAGTGCCCCAAAATTGTGGCCTAATTCATGAGACATCAGAATACTGAGTCTTGGAATTAAACTAGAATAATCTTCTAGAATATTATAGAAACCTGGTCTATATGCCAAGCCAATAGTATTTGATGTGCCTTGTATTATATCACGAGCTGTCCATACACTAGCATAGTCAAAGTCAACTCCAAAACCTCCATTTAATCCAGCTGGTCTATTACCTCCAAAACTAGTGCTCGCCCAGCTTCTAAATGCTGTAATGAGTTCGTTTGCATCGTCACTTGTACCGTTTTCACTAAATGGTTCTTCATTTGGATTCTGTGCTATGTAAATGCCTACGAGATAGAGCTCAACATTGACATCAAACTCTGATCTATAAAGTGATTGGACACTATTGAGGACAGATATGTTATGATTCATTACTGCTTGATCGCTTCCATGTTTAGTAAGCATATCATAAGCATTAGCTATACAGTATCTAACTATTGTACACGACTGTGGATTAGATTTTTGATTAATTTCTTGAATTATCTTTTGTTCAATAGAGTGCTTACAATGTGCATGATCGTTTTCAACTTGTGCTAATGCATCTTCTGTATAGCTTACAATTAAGTTGCTTGCAGCACCTTTGACAAAGTTGCTAAGAGGAGTCAGAATAGTCGTCTTAGCGCCTGTCGTTAACTGACCTGACAGATGATTTTTTGATAAAGTAAGGTTATACTTGATTCCGGACTCTATTCCACCTAGGCATACATACTGGTCAGAGAACTGATCAGATAGCCTTAGATTTTGTATTAGTGGGAATGTATACTTTGTATCTTCGATATAAAGAGATACTAAGCTATTAGGAGCCTTTAAGGACTCAGCGGATTTTACAGCTGTAAACCCAAAATCAGCCTCGTAAACTTGATAATTGGAGAGTTCTTGATCTAATAGCTGACTCTGCTGCTGAGTAAGATTATTATACTCTGTGAGGTTAATCTGTCCTGAAAGACTGCAAGAGGCTATTAAGACTAGTACTAGTGCGGTAAGTGTTAGTTTGATCAATTCCATTTATTAAGTGCATTAGTTTTGGGTTGTAATGCAGATAATGTCTTGAATGGAATGCGACTCTAGTAGGTCAACAACTATGCCATCTAGAGATATAAAATTTTTAGAATGAGAAAGGGCCACAATAGATGTATTATGACCCTGTTTTTCTTATCTCAAAAATCTATCGACTTTAACTGCTTTGCGAGAATTGACTAGATTCTCTCCCTTAAATATTCTATCTTTTCGTGAGTTGACTAGACTCACATTTTTTTGAACTTTCTGTAGTAGCTGAAACTGATGTTTCAGTTCACTCGCTCAAGCTTGACATTTAGTTAACCTTGTCTTTCAGATCGTTCGTTCACCTTAAATATTCTATCTTTTCGTGAGTTGACTAGACACACATTTTTTGAACATTCTGTAGTAGCTGAAACTGATGTTTCAGTTCACTCACTCAAGCTTGACATTTAGTCAACCTTGTCTTTCAGATCGTTTGTTCACCTTAAATATTCTATCTTTTTTCGAGAGGTGACTAATCTCTCTTGTATAATGGTTGACTAGACCATTTATATAAACACCCTTGTTTTTATTTAATGTTCACTTTTGATAAGTGAACTTGACTATCGCCCTCGATCAAGAATCCTAGTTGATAAGAGCCCTCACCAAAAAGGTTCTTATTAATCTTAACTTGATTTGACATTACCGGTAGTTGGAATTCTAATGTACCATCTTCATCATAGATTTGGATTGTAGAGATGTTCTCCAAAGTTGTGAAGACTAGGTTCTCTTGATCAGCATCGTAAGACGAAGATTCTAATATATTGATACTTTCAACTTCAACATCATTGCTCAGAACTGTCATCGGTGTGCTTGTAGCAAAAATCGCTGTCAGTGAGATGGTTGTGATGATTAGAGTTGAAATTAAATTTTTCATTGTTTATCGTTTGTACTCTTAAGACAGAGAATCAAAGCCGCTCACTGAAGGTTCCCCACTACAGGCCTCTTATCTAGGCACTACACCTAGGCTACATTTTAGAAAATGGGTTGAAATTGTGTCACCTACTTTACACAGTCTAATCAGGTAGGTTCAGTTTTTGTAATAATGAGATCGCTTTTTTGAATTGAGGACTGTAATCTGCTTTGAGTTCGATGACCTTATTCTCTAAAGTAAAGCTGAGGGAGTAGGCGTGCAAGAGCATAGTGTCTATAGCAAGCTGATGCTTCCACAGTTTATTTTGTTTGTTGCAGCCATGCGGACGATCTCCAATGATAGGATAGCGAAGGTGAGCCATATGCTTACGGAGTTGATGGAATCTGCCCGTATGAGGTGTTAAGTGTACAAAGGTATACCTTGAAGTAGGGTAGCGTCCTGAGGAATAATTGATTTCGAAGTAAGACTGCGGTGAATAGTCTGTGATGGATTCTTGTACTTTACCTTCGTGTTCAAGTGTATAGTTGAGTGTGCCAGCCTCTTTTAAATGGCCTCTCACTACTGCGTGGTAGGTTTTTTGGACTAGTTTGTAATTGAATAATTCTTGTACAACTTTTACCATCTCCCTCTTTTTAGTAAATAAGAGTACACCTGAAGTCTTCCTATCTAAGCGATGTATTAAATGTACCCGTTGTCCTATCTGATCTCTAAGGAGTTGAAGAGCAAACTCCTCTGCATCCTTTGCAATAGGCGATCGATGCACCAACAACCCGTGAGGCTTATTGATAGCAATAAGCATCTCATCTTCATATATGACTTCTAGGATCTTCAAATCTTATATCTATAGGGCTCAAAATACACCTTGTTTTAGGTTAGTCCTTGTGTATCCGTAACTTAGTGTTATGATAGATATCAATCCAGCACACACCTTAAGTCCCTCAGTTGTTAAGTTTTTGGGGGAATCCGTACAGGGTCATTATATCAATGGTGTATTTGTGACCGGTAACCAGACTGGGACTATAGCCATCACCAATCCAGCCACTGAGCAAGTTATAGCTCAAGTCAATATCGCCGACAAGACTCTTGTCGCTGAAGCAGTATCTTCAGCCAGCTCTGCATTTAGACATATTAGCTGGAAGCGCATGTCGCCTACCAAACGCCAAGGTCTATTACTAGCGTTGGCAGATGCTATAGAGGCTGAGGTCGATTCTATAGCAGAGTTGCTGACACTAGAGAATGGAAAACTACTAGCCCACGCTAAAAGTGAGATAAAAGGAGCAGCCAATACCTTCAGATATTATGCGGGCTGGGCGACCAAGCTAGAAGGGGAGACACTAGATCTATCATTACGGCAAGCACCGGGCCGACAAAATTTTGCCTTTACTCGAAGAGAGCCCGTCGGTGTAGTTGCGGCGATTGTGCCTTGGAATTTTCCTATATCTATAGCTGCTTGGAAGCTTGCACCACTTTTAGCTGCCGGTTGTACAGTTGTACTCAAGCCTTCAGAGGTGACTCCGCTTTCTACACTTTATCTAGCAAAGCTTTTTGGAGACGTCGGCTTCCCTGCTGGTGTCGTCAATGTTATAACAGGAGATGGAGAGACAGGCGCTGCTTTGACTACACATCCGGATATAGACAAGATTACTTTTACAGGCTCCACGCAGGTAGGTAAGATTATCGGTAAGTCAGCTATGGATGACCTTAAGGATGTTTCTTTAGAGTTGGGCGGTAAGTCTCCAGGAATAATATTCGAGGATGCAGACCTAGAAGACGCTGCCAAGGGTATAGCTATGGGTATTTTTAGAAATGGTGGGCAAGTCTGTGTAGCGGGTAGTAGAGTGTATATCCAAGAGAAAGTTTTTGATAAAGTGATTGCGGATATTGCAGCTGCTGGTCAGCAAATGAAAATGTCTGATGGCTTTGATATCTCTTCGGAGTTAGGGCCGTTAGTGTCTGGTCCGCATTTAGATTCTGTACAAGAATATATAGATAAAGGTCTGGCTGAAGGCGCTGAGCTTGTATGTGGGGGTAAGCGTCCAGATCAGAAGGGCTACTATATGCAACCTACTATTTTTGCCAGTACAGATAATCAGAAAAAAATTATTGCTGAAGAAATCTTCGGTCCTGTGTTGGTCGCTGTACCCTTTAAGGATATGGAGGAAGGTCTCCGCCTCGCCAATGACAGCCGTTATGGTCTCTCCTCGACAGTATGGACAAAAGATATCTCTAAGGCACTCCATTGTGTAAGTGAATTAGATGCGGGCTGGGTATTTGTCAATGCACCTGCCCGATCAGACGCTAACTTTCCACTAGGAGGAAATAAGCAATCAGGGATAGGACGCGAGCTCGGCAAGACAGGTGTCTACAATTTTACCAAGTTGAAGAGTGTCAATATTGTTTTCTAATTATTGGTCTTAGTCAGGTCTTCAGTTGCTCTCTAGATAATTTCTAAGATACTCAAAGTGACTGCCCAGATCTCCATTCTTTGTGATGGTCGCTTTATCCAGTATCTCACTTTCTTCATTGACTAATTCAGGAAGTACGTGCTCTATAAACATCGAGCCGAAAGCGACAGAAGCATCCCTTGGTAGCTCGTTAGGCAAATTATCTATGGTCATCATATCGATAGACTCCTTTGTATATGGTTTCGTTTCCGCTCTACTCTTAGGATTATAACCAAACACTGGATCAGCAATAGTCGACGCCTTGAGAGTAGAAGGAATAGAGCTTACTGGCGCTATGTCACAAGTCACATCAGCGATGACTTTGATATTGAAATTGGAATGCGTCATTTCTTCTGCGGTAAAAAACACGGGCGCTTTATTGTCCCAATAGATACCATTAATTAGTATGTCTGCGTGAGGTAAGAAATGATGAAAGTCAGATTCATAGTCTTCTGGATGGTCATAAAAATTCTGAACACTATCGAATTCTTTACCGTCTTTTCTCTTGGCATAATAAAAACTGCTGAGTTGTGTAAATACTGGAATCTCGTACTTCTGTGTTACAAAGTCTATCGGTCGGACTTGTTTGATACCCATATCTACAAGTACCTGCGCGGCCCCTCCTGATACACGTCCAGTCCCTGTCAGAACGATTCTTACATTGGGAAAATTTGTAGTACGATAAATCTCTTTTGCTTCAGCATAATCTCTTAGGGAGTGCATTCTAGAAATAGGATTATTACCTTGTCGCTCACCATAAGTCCATAGGGCATTATGAGCACCCACCATCCCTGCGAACTTACCAAAAGCAATGACCCTTTTACCAGTTTCATCGGTGAGTACTTCGTAGTCTATAAGCCTTATTTTTTTATCTACACAAGCCTTAAGGAGCTTTTGGTTATACGCTTGCTCTTTGATCGTATGAGAAAAAAAGAAATAAGTTTTGTTGGGAATAAGTTCTGATATGGGTACTTCCTTGACGCCTAGTAAGATGTCACAATCGTCAATAGTGTCAACAACATTTATTCCCAGTATCGAATATTTATCATCTGCGAAGCATCGTACTTCGGATCGCTGCACATTGACTTGAAATCCTTGAGCCACTAATTGACTGCACTGCTTAGGACTAAGAGGTACACGGCTGTCTGCAGGTGTTTTGCCTTCTCTAATGATTCCGATTTTCATTTTGTTTTCTTTTGTAAGGTGAGAATAGGAGTCCTTCTAGACTGCAACTTAGCAAATATTATGTTGTCTATTATTGGGCAATATCCATTTATTTCAACTATTTATTGGTAGTGTAATATACTGATAGTCAAGTGGTTATATTTGTTTTGCCCAATTCCTGTTTTAAATAGTGTTAAAGCTATGCAACGTTTTCTGAAATTGGCTCGTATTAAAAGTAACGGAGACAGTAACCTACCCCTCAACAAAGAAATTAAAAGGAAACTGCTCTGGTGTAATAAAAAGAAAATGTCTAATCAAAGTCAACATATCATTCAGATTCAAAACCATTCAGGTGGTTTTCAAGATCTTGACTTCGCGCAGAAGCGGAGGTTGACAATAGACTTTGACCAAGAGCATCTCACCCTCTTGATCAATAAAAGCTTCACGCCTCCGGTGAGCTGGTTTCTTACAGACGCCAATGGTGAGCTAGCTACTATGGGCCAGATCAAAGATTACACCTACACTATCAACTTATCTGGGTTGCCAAGCGGCACTTACTTTCTACGTATTGCGGGTGAAGTCCACATAATCGAGCACAAGTAGATTTCAGGTTTTCCCTTCAAGTATACCATACGCCTTAGTTTAATTACCAAACTTCTAAAGTCTATTAACTCACTGGCTCATCGCGTGCACCTTTGAAGTATTTATGAACAGATACTTTAAGGATGAAACAAATATTATTTACAACGTTATTTTGGGTTTATAGTCTATATGCCTTTGGACAATCCCCTTTCTACTGTACATCAGAAGCTTATCTTTTTCAATACAATGATGTCTATACAGTTAACCTAGCTACTGGACAAGCTGTCCTAGAAGCCCAAGATGTCACCCAAGGTAACATCAATGCAGCAGCATATAATCCTGTAGATGGCTACATCTGGGGAGCATTGTCATCTCCGAATCAAGCAATAGTCAGAATCGGATTAAATTATACGACAGACGTATATACTCTTCCTAATCTTTTTACAAGTAACCCTTACGTGGGTGCCATCAATAGCGAAGGCCAATACTACATCAAACCTGGTGGACAAGATTTTCAGATTGTAGATCTAGACTCCAATTCAGTTAACTATCTTTCAGTAGTAGATACTAAGACGTTAAGTCAGAACATTTCTATCGCGGATTGGGCATTTAATGCAGTTGATAATAAATTATATACAGTAACCATAGGCGGAGCGAACAAGCTCTGTCGTATAGATCCGACCATAGGTGTGGTTGAAGATCTGGGTGAAGTGCCGATTCTAGCTGGATTAAATTATACTTACGGAGCAGTCTATTTTGATGTTGATGGCAACTTTTATGTATCAGCCAATCAGACAGGTACTATCTATGTCATATCAGAGGTTCAAGACATCATTCCTTCAGGCAATATCAGCTCTAATCTTTTTGCTTATGGTCCAGCGAGTGGGAGTAATGATGGAGCTAGATGCCCCACTGCATCAGTTCCACAAGAAGATTGTGATAATGGACAAGATGATGATGGCGATGGACTTGTAGATTGTGATGATCCTTCTTGTTCTGGTGTATCCAGTTGTCCTACCATAACTATCTCTAGCGCCAACAGTGGCGGTCTAGAAAGTGGCAACAGATTGAGTGAGCAAATTGCTAGTAGAAATTATAGACGCAGTCTCAGTCCGCAACCAGAAACATTTGGTCCAGAGTTAAATGTACATTCTGCAAAAACAGTATCAGCTGACATAAAACAAAACTTTACACTTAGAGATTTGATTCCTGTTGGTCTCCTTGGCGAGTCTTCTGCTTTAGAATCTTCACCAGAAGATCTTAAAGAAATTACCAATGCTACAGAAGTTTACTCAGTTGATTTCGAAATAGGTGATAATAAGGCAGCGACAGTTCTTGCGCTTGAGACACAAGATGGTGTATACGAGCACAGCAAGTTTATTTGCGACAGACTATTAGGTGCAGAGCTTAATTCAGTATCTCATATATTTCTAAAGGATCAGCCTTTTACAAAGAGTATTATATATAGAGAAGATGGCAAGCGAGAATTTGTGTTGAGTTTTTCTGTTAGAATGACTAATACGGGATGTGTGATAGAGAGTCATTGGAATCTGGATAAATATCCAGAAGATACACGGTACTATAACTTCCAGATATGGACGGCCAATATTGATGATTTGATCACCTTGTCCTCGGGGATATTAGATTTGGTTGATGCGTATATGCCTATAGAATCTTTTACATTGAGTGATCCACCATTAGTCTTTGTACAGAGAGCGAGATTGGATGGTAATCAATTAAAGCTATTGGTGATGAACAATAATTTTTCAACGAGTCTATTTATAGAAGGTGGTCTCAGAAGAACGGAGACAGAAGACTTTGAGACTATAAACGAAGAAGTTGTATTGGCTCCATATAGAAATGAATTGACAATAGATATGCAAGGCTTTTTTGATGCAGGCATCAGATTAAGTACCGAAAGAGCGGGTACACCGGATGACTTATTTGTTTCTGATGGACCTTGGGGACTTGATACTTCAGCGGCAACGACTACTGTTCAGAGTTATGAAGTGATAAGGACTCACAAGGAAAAGACAGAGCAAATATATCCTGTCAATAGAGGAGTCTATGTAGACGCAACTTCAACAGAATATATTGCTGCCTATCGTGCATTGACGCCGCGGTTTCAAGCTGTTGATATGGATTATTATACTTCGTTCTCATTCGTAGCCAATGGTAGTGGGATGATGGAGGTGACTTTAATTAAATCAGGAATGAGTGGTTGGGAGAATCAGTTGCATAGTAAAGTACTATTAGGTGAGGAGCAAAAATATACCTTGACTAAAAATGATTTTACAAGCCTCAGCGGTGAGTCAGGTACCTGGGAAGATATCACTATGATTGTATTTACTAAGCGTTCGGAGTCAGGTGCTATGGAGTCATTGACTTTAGAGGTGACGGATTTGAGTTTTGAGAGAGGGCAGACAACGAGTGTGTTTGATAAAACTAAGCTTGATACTTATATGGTAACGCCAAATCCTGCATCAGACATTATCTCGATAGATAGTGGAGGGGTGGCTTGTGAAGCATCAGTGGTCAGTATTGTCAATGCAGCAGGTGTAACAGTAAAAGTGATTGTACTGGATGGAGAATCAGTAAAAGTAGATGTAGCTGATCTTGTCGAAGGAAGTTACATATTGCAATACAATTGTGATCAACAGCTTACGACTCAGAAGTTGGTCATCTTAAGAAGATAGGTCTATGATAAGTTGGTTTAGATAAGATACAGTTTTGATGAGTCGTGTGCCATACCAACTAAAGGCCTCACCATCGACTAAGAAAAATTTAGACGCAGGCAGATGTTGATGCAACTCTTCGATATGCTTTTCCTTAAAAGGGTAGGGTTCCGAGGACAGTAAAATACAATCTGGTTGTAGTTCTTTAAGATGTTGGATTGTGGTCTCTGGATATCTGCTTTTTGTTTCGAAGCAATTCTGGAGGCCACATTTTTGCATCATAGCGTGTATGTAAGTGTCGTGGCCTACAGTCATATAAGGGTCTCGCCAGATGAGGTAGACCGCAGATAATTGTTGTGCTTTGGAGAGAGAAAAAATTGCCGATTGTAGTTGTGACGTTAGTTTGATTGCTGAGACTCGTGTTCCAGTTTTTTCTCCTAAGTCTTTGATAAGTTGGAGATTGTCTTCTGGTGTCTTGATATCTGAGACATAGACTTGACAGACTTCATGTAAGGCTTCTATTTGTTCCTTGATATTCTCTTCTTTGTTGGCAATTATAAGATCAGGCTGGAGACTCTTAATCTTTTCTATATCTAAGGTTTTGGTACCTCCTATACGTGTTTTAGACTTGAACCAACTTTGCGGATGGACACAGAATTTAGTGATGCCTACAACAGCATCGCCCAAACCTAAGTCATAAAGCAACTCAGTCTGAGAAGGTACAGTAGATATAATACGGGTTGCGGTCACTCGATAAAAGTACCGCTTCTAGAAGATTATCTGTAGTTATTTCAAATTGGGATAAGAACTGGACTAGCCGTAAAGAAGTTAAATTTCTCTGTAATCCAGCTGTGCCATTGACCTTTGGTTCTTGTAGACTTTGATGCAGGAATCCAAGCGGCTCTTAGGACAAATTCTCTTATACTCATTTTTGGGTGCATTTTGTTGTATGCTACATACTACTAGACAATAACATGTGTTTGCTACCCTTATGGGTGAGGTCGTATTTTTGACTTAGTACATCTAAGAAGACTTTTTGGTCTTTTAATTCCTCGCTTTTCTAAGAATAAGTTTCCAGTTTGTTACTTCTCCCACATCCCTGCATCCAACCCAGGTATCACCTTCATTGCATTTTTGTAATACAGCTTTTCGAGAATGGGGTCAGGTAGATCTAGGCCATACATCTTCCAGAAGGCGTGATACCGCTTATAATACGGAAAGTATTCGTCTGCACTCTCCAATACTCTAAAGTAGGTCGGGTACTCCTTTGGCTTATAGGAGTCCTTGCCAAAAAGCACTCTATCTTGATATTTTTCAAAAAATTTATTGGCCATCCGAGGCTGTCTGCCTAGCTCAGCTATAACGGCGCCTATCTCTACATACATATTGGGTATCTCATCTAGCAGCGTCCCTAGTTTGGCGAGGTCATTGGGATACCAACCCATATGGGCATTGATAAACGTCGTGCCTGGGTGCCTCCGAAAGATGTCATGCTGCTCAGCGATGATGGTTTCCCAAGCTGCAGGGCTTTCATTGTCACGCTTACGGCCAGGTCTTAGTTTGAGTTCTAGCCATCGCTCATTGAGGCTATCGTGAGGTGACCAAAATGACTTGGGATCCGCAGAGTGAATCAACACAGGAATACCGAGCTCGCCACACTTAGCCCATACAGGATCTATACGTGGATCATTGATTTTGACGCGGTTACCCAGGCTGTCTGTATTGGTCATCCCTTGTGACTTATATATCTTAAGACCTCGTGCACCATTTGCGACATCGTATTCTATTTGCTTGACTGTATTCTCTGTCCAGTCGGGTTCTAGTATAGATCGGATATTGATATTGGTAAAAACGACAATCCGATCCTCGTGGCCAGACTTTTTGACATTATCCATTATGGCTTTCAGTTCTCTACCACCTCTACCGCTTAGATTGACGACTACTTGCATATTGAGACTATCCATCTCGCTGATGAGATTATCAAGATCCATCTCGGCCATACGCCAGTGGTGACTATGTACATCTACAAATGGAAACTTTGCACTCTCGACAGGATTTTCTGGAACCACTAAGGTAGAGGGCGGATCATAAGACTCGAAATCTATAGTGATGTCAAGTGGCTCTGTTCGCTGGCCAAATAAAGTCAGGGTCATCAAGCTGAAGAGTAGGGTGTACTTATAGGACATAGTATTGTCGTTTTTGTAGTCGTAACTAAGGTATGGATTAAGTTGGGATTGAGGCGCATAACTGGGGGAGGAGTGTAGGTGGTGTTGCAATATTGAAGTTAGGTTATGGGTTGTGAGGTAGCTTAGAATAGAGAATTACAGTATTGAAGTCTCATAGATTCCGTTGACAGATTTGACCAAACTACCAAACCAGATGTTGATAACCTTTCCTGGTTATTAAATAAATGTAACAATATTTGCTTCGATCACTGAAGCGGACCAGAGCTCTGCTGAGGAGCAACTC
>CALBWK010000149.1 GCA_937969415.1 uncultured Saprospiraceae bacterium
TAACCTATCGAGCTTGGCGATCATCGTCTTGTCGTACGCAGTCGCTGCTTTTTCAGTTATAAGAAAATCTTGATCGGCCTCTGCGCTAGGCGCAACCTGCGCAGGCTTATCTTCTTTGCACGACCACAAAAGGATACACAATATTATAGCAAGGGTCATTCTCATCATATGAACTTAGTGTGCAAAGTTACATGATAGAAAAGAAGCATACTACTCTATGTCTCACGGAGTATTCGCTTTTAACCTTTAGTTATTTGATAACCATACCTTCCTTGGAGAAAGCCTTATAACTGGTGACCATAGCAATCAAGGCGACTATAACCAATGAAACAACAATCGCGATATAATGCGGCATCTGAATCGTACCCGCAACTATCTCTTTGGTTGCCAAGGCAATATTGAGAATAGGCACAAAGGCAGTCTTCCAGTCTAATTCTATACCCGGCATCATCGCCATCGCTGCAGGTATAATCACAACCATCATAAATGGCGAGACGATACTCTGCGCTTCCTTAAACGACTTGGCTCTGACAACTAAAGCACACAATCCTCCTGCAAAGAAAAAGCATAAAGGCACGAGCATAATAAAAAGCATTAAGATGAACTTTGGCGTCACCATACTTACTAACATCCCAGAAAGTTCTTCTGGCATATCTGGCAAAAATCTAGCTGCGACCACTAAGCCTATGATACCCATAATGGCGGCAGCTAGTCCCACTAATGCAATAGCTAGAACTTTTCCACCAAGAATTTTGAATCTAGAAGCAGGTACAGTAAGCAAGGTCTCTATAGTCCCTCTTTCTTTTTCACCAGTAATGAGATCGAGAGCGGGGTACATACAGCCAGTAAAACAAAATATGATAAACAAATAGGGCAAAAAGCCACCCACTGTCTTACCAAATTGTTCTTTGGGTGGAGCTATATCATGTTGTCTCAAGAGTATAGGATCTATCGTCCTTTCTGAAATATTGAGTTGAGCAATACGGTCATCCAAGAGGGATTCTTCATATTTTTCTACTATATCTGATAGTCTAGATTCTACAGTAAGATTAGTAGACTTATACCAGAAGTCTACCTTACTCTGTCCCATATCCGCCTGCTTTTTAGAGAATTTTTCTCCAAATCCAATCATCGCATCCAGACTATCTGAAAGTATCTCATCTCTACCTGTGGCCATATCATAACCTTGTTTTACTGTAAACTTGGCAGTATCGATGAGTGCTACAAATTCTGCAGGGGCATTCATCAAGGCAATGGTCAGCTTCTTATTCTGCTCTTTCTCCATCACCATTTTGGTGACGGCGCCCATCCCCCACATCAAAACTGGAATGAGAAAAGCAGGCATTATGATAGCCGTAATAAGAGTTCTCTTATCCCTCAGCGTATCGAGCATTTCTTTTTTGAAAACTGTAAGTACTGTATTCATAGCTTAGGGGATTTTAATGTTGAACATTTCTATTAACGATATTGATAAAAGCCTCAGTGAGAGAGGTTCCAGCAAATTGCTGTCGGAAGTTGGCCATACTATCGCTATAGACCAAATCACCCTTAGCGATGATAGCGAGGTCATCACAGAGTAAATCCACTTCACTCATAATGTGTGAGGAGAAGATGACCGTCTTGCCTTCTACTTTACATCTCTTTATCAATTCTATTATGCTGTTGGCAGTAATAACATCTAGGCCAGACGTAGGCTCATCGAAGATAACAACCTCAGGATCGTGAATCATAGATCTGGCAATGGATACCTTTTGCTTCATCCCCGTACTCATCTGACCGATACGCTTCTGGCTAAACTCGTGTATCCCTAATTGGGTAAACAAAGCATCTTTGCGAGAGGCCAGTTTGTCCTTACTCATTCCGTGGAGCTGACCGAAATAATCCACTATCTCACTCGGATTGAGCCTATCATATAGATTAGTAGATCCTGTCAAGAAACCTATCTTAGCCCGCACGCGTTCAGGCTCTGATTCCACATTGTGGCCAGCAATCGACATCTGACCAGAAGTAGGCTTAATGATAGTCGACATCATCCGTAAGGTCGTCGTCTTTCCAGCTCCATTGGGGCCCAATAGTGAGAATACACGACCAGGTGTACACTCAAATGAAATACCATTGACGGCATTTATAGAATTGGCAGTGGTCTGTAACTCCTTTTTCTGCTTCTTATTGAGATTATATGTCTTTGTGACATTATTGACTTGGATCATTCGTTAAGTTTTATGCTGGTAGAGCCAAATATCTACATAAATATTGAGATGGCATCTTCTCTATCGATGAACTAAATGAAATATTCTGTAAAAATCGCCGTGCAGCTTATAATCGAAATTCTCTCTTTGATAAACTAAAGAGGCTCCGGCTGCACAAACCGTTTACAAAAGACTAAATTGCGCCGTACCCTAGTCTAACCAGTTTGTTTATGATTGAATTCCAGTATGGAGAACGTATTGCCCAACTTAAAAAGCTAATTGGGTCTGGAAAAATATTATTACTTGGCAATCTTTATTCAGGTCGTAACTATAAAGACAACGTCTATCCATTTAGGCAGGACAGTACTTTCCTATACTTTACTGGAATCAAGAGATCTGGTCTTCATCTCGTTATTGATATTGATAAGGATAAGACAACTCTTTATGGGAATGATGCTTCTACAGACAGTATCATATGGACGGGACCCCAAGAAAAACTAAGGCTAATTGCTGAGTCGATAGGAATAGATGAAGTCAAGCCTTCAGATCAACTAACCAATGCAGTAGATGCCGAGACACTCTATCTGCCACCCTATAGAGCACAGCACACACAGACTCTGAAGGAGTTGACAGGACAACAAGAATTGCAAGCGTCCCAAAAACTAATAAATGCTATCATCCAAATGAGATCTTATAAGTCTCAAGAAGAAGTAGCAGAAATGGAGAAAGCTGTGCGCCTCTCCAATAAAATCCATTCTACGCTTATCAGAACAGCCAGAAATGGACATTATGAATACGAATTATTAGCGCAGGCGACCCAACTAGCCATCACTAATAATACTACTTGGGCTTACAATCCCATCCTCACTAAAAATGGTCAGACTCTCCATAATCACGACCATCATCATCAAATAGCTGACGGTAACTTAATACTTGTAGATGCTGGAATAGAAATGCCATCAGGATACTGTGCAGATTTGACACGTACATTTCCAGTAAGTCGAAGATTTGAAACTTTACAAAAAGAAATCTATGGCATCGTCCATAATGCCTATACGACTGCAATAGAGCATACTGTACCTAGCAACACATACAAAGAAGTGCATCTCAAAGCTGCAGGCGCCATCGTCGACGGTATGAAAGAACTCGGTTGGATGAAAGGAGATACGGAAGAAGCCGTTGCAGCTGGAGCACATACTTTGTTCTTCCCTCACGGATTAGGACATATGATCGGTATGGATGTGCACGATATGGAAAATCTAGGAGAAATATATGTAGGGTATAGCCGTCCAGAGGACCGCTCTACGGACTTTGGATTGCAATATTTGAGATTAGGCAAAACGCTTGAAGCGGGATTCTGCCTAACAATAGAACCTGGTGTCTATCTTATCCCAGAGCTCATAGATAAATTCCAAGCGGAAGGGCTACATAACAACTTCCTAAACTACGATAGCATCAATAAACACAGAGATTTCGGTGGCATCAGACTTGAAGATGACTTTCTAGTAACTGAGGGTGGCTGCAGACGCTTGGGTGGTGACTCAGGCCTGCCGACTACAGCAGAAGGAATAGAATCTCTACGTCCAGCGTAGAAAGAGGAAGGTTCTTCGTCTAAGATATACCTAAGAGTGAAGGAAATATCCTAGTTTAGACCTTGTGAAACAGTGGCAAAAATACACCATCTATGCACTTCCGATCTTATTGGTGGGTGCTCTCCTAATGTATTTCTCAGATATCGTGACGTACGTGATTTTGGCGTGGATCGTTTCCATGATAGGTGCTCCCATCCACAGAAGACTCAGCAGCTCTAAGTATATCAATGGGAGTATGGCCGCAGGTTTGACACTGATCATCTTTGGTTTATTTGTGCTATTGATGATCAGACTCTTTATCCCGCCACTACTCGATCAGGCCAAAAATCTTGCAGGTCTCGACTATCAGAAGATAGTAGCTGGTCTTGAAGAGCCTATCAGTGATGCTGAACAATGGTTAGAGGACAAAGGCCTTATTGCTCCAGAAATAGATAACAGTCTCCACAAGGAATCATCTCAGCCAGAAGAGCAACTACAAACAACTGTGATCAGACTGGACTCTCTGCTCAAGCAACAAGGGGATACTCTCACCGATACAGGTATAGATCTAGTTATTAACGTGAATAATGCACCGACCTCAGATACTCAAGCTGAGGCAGACTCTGAAGAGTGGTTGACTGGGGTGAAGAACAATATTTTTGAACAGTTTAACCCAGCACAGATACCCAAGATCCTAGGCTCTTTCTTAGGATTCTTTAGTAACATATTGATTGCCGTATTATCAGTTTTCTTTATCGCTTTTTTCTTTCTTAAGGAAAAAGGGCTCTTTAGTAAAATGGCTTCCGCTCTTGTCCCCAATGGTCAAGAGGGCAAAACGAGTAAGGCTATAGATGACTCTTCAAGATTATTGGTCAGATATTTCGTAGGGCTTATTACGCAAGCCTTTGTCATCACGATGATCACTTCGTTAGTCTTAAAATTATTGGGTATTAACAATGCTTTATTAATGGCCTTCTGCTTTGCCATCTTTAATCTCATACCTTTTGTAGGACCAATATTGGGTAATCTCTTTGGGGCACTGATCGTCGTTAGTTCTAATTTAGATTCTGGATTCTACGATGTGATGCTGCCGATGATTATCAAATCATTCATTGTATTTTTTGTAATGCAGCTAGTCGATAATTTCTTTCTACAACCGACTATTTTTGGAAGAAGTGTCAAGGCGCATCCCCTGGAGATTTTCTTAGTGGTCCTGATGGGTGCTAAGATTGGTGGAGTACTCGGGATGGTCATTGCTATTCCTGCCTACACAGTATTACGCGTCATCGCTAAGGTCTTCTTCTCGGAGTTTGAAGTCGTAAAGAGATTGACAGCAGATCTGTAGTAAAGATTTTTTCTTCTGCAATCTTACTAAAGAGTCCATATTTATATGGAAATCAATAATCATAAATGTGATCTAAAGCGCCCATTGGTATTATTGGTCAGTTTCAATACTAATCTAATCTGTCTACTAATAAAATTGTGGGTAAAATTTCTTCTCCCCATAAATAACTACTAACAATACTAAAACCTAGGCTGATATAGATTAATAAACTTTCGAATTATCAAAAAATATTTTTTTTCCGAATAGCGCACTTTGACTGCACGGTAAAAGTCTTATTTGCTGTAACAAAAGCAAATAAAGATGACAGAAATGTTCACGGGACTTAGCATTTATGACTTTCAGGAACAATTCGGTGATGA
>CALBWK010000150.1 GCA_937969415.1 uncultured Saprospiraceae bacterium
CTTGCGACAGGACACCAGAGCCTAACCCATCTCTTGTTATGACATTATTAAACATTGTTGTCGTTGTCGAAGCATTAAGTGTTACAACTGGGGTGAAATTTAAGGTAGTAAAAATACTCCCAGTGCCATTTGTTGTCAAAAAGTTGTTCTCAACTCTTGAGTTTGTTCTAAAACTTTGAAGGGAAGTTCGCTCGGTCGTAATGACGTTGTTCTCAATGACACTCAGGGTATTGTTATCAAGTTTAACACCGTGATTAGAGTTGACATTATTTCCTAAAACAAATGGAAATGATCTACGAGACAAAATTGCAGACTCATCTATATGTACATTAAAATTAGCGGATTCTGAAAAGTGATTATTCGATATTACTATTCCGTCACTATTGTTTATGAGTCTAATACCATTCCGCCTAAATTCATTGATATCACAATCGTGAATAAGTCCTCTAGAATTATCGATATGAATTCCAATAGATGTCTGAGTAATTTCAGTGCTTGAAATATCCCAGAAATTTACAACGTCTTTTATAAATATCCCAGTACCAATTCCCGTCAACTCAATATAAGATTGAAAAATGTTAAGGTCATTTGCCGCTTCTGCAATAATTCCTGATGTTCTTATTATTTGTGTTCCTGCTAGTGTTCGTAAAGTAGCATCTTGATTTATCTTCAAATTTCTCCACCTATCATCTGGTGCACAGGGTATAAGATTAGAGGCGGTTAATGTAAGGCTATTATTAGTTTCTATACCTGAATTTCGTTCAAATAATATATCACATAAGATAAATAGAACATCAACATCACAAACCAAGCTTTCTGGTGAATTAGTTGAAACAGCTATATTTTGACTTCGTATAGTCACTAGTCCTGTCGTATTATTCATTGTATGTGGTATAGAGTCGAGCCAGAATGATAATGAAGAATCAATTTCAAGATCAATTATGACATTTATATCGTTCCTATCACAAAATGATAAAGGGCATTCTTCATAAATCAAACTAATAGTATCCATACCCACACAACCTACACTATCAATGACTGCAACAGAGAATTCATGAGCACCTGGAGTCGTGACTAGCAAATCATCTTTAAGATTTATTTGCACACTTGATGTCATAGTATCTGAAGCCCAAAGTGGACTAGACCAGACAGAGTTAAAGCCTGTCAGATTAGGATCGTTGAAAATTATTACTTGGTCACCTGTACAAAAAGTGTCTTGAACTGGAGCAGTAATGAGATTTAGAGTTATATCGTTATTGCAATTGCTTAAGTCAATGTCGAAAACAGGTCCACCAGCACATGAATTGATGACAGAATCAGAAGGTGGGCAAAATTGAACTACCCTATAATCTGCGCAATCAAAGACTGCGTAGTTAATGCTGTCGGTTACAACTTTGTGGTTACCTATAGAAATTGATTCTATACTAGAAACGATCTCATATTCAGAATTAGGTATAGATTGCCAGTTCAGCCCGTCAAATCTTTGCAATTCATAGCTGCAATATTTACTGTATGTAATAGTTGCTATATCACAAGAGTCCGTGGTTGCTGAGATATCGGAATAGCTTTCTGGCAACATTGCTACAGAGATATTATCAATAAAAATTTCATGTATACCATCAGGGAAGGTATCATTGACGTTAAATGAAATGTATAGAAAGTTGAGATCAAAGCTTGCATTGTTGACTAGAGTCATTGCTGCCTGATTACAAAAGTTTAAGTTAACATCACAAGGATCTTGAAAGAGACCAGTAAAATTATTAGTAGTACACATTAAATCGGGAGGTGCGGCAGTGCCTAAGCAGATTATTCCTGGCTCAATACAATCATGATTCATCGTGTGGTCTAGGACTTCACTACCTTGTATATTGATTAGATCAGTGGTAAAGTTTGTATTAGTTGTATCCCTATTTACTATGCTATATTCAAATGATAAATGAACTTGTCCAACAGAACAAGGAACTGGATCACTTAGAGCTATAGCAATTCCTTCTTTAATCCCTATAGCATTGTTAATCCATTGTCCAGCAAACCCGATGAATTGCTCACAAACTCCACCTACTATAGCATGGGCGATATCTGGTGTATTACCAGGCGAAGTGGTCCACCCTGTCTGTAGTCCACCATACCATGTCGCTTCAGCTCCTCCCACCATATCTTCCTCAAAATCCATTTGCCCACCTACGATAAGATTACACAGATTACCAGTGCCAGCATTTGTCCAGAGTGTTCCTTCGCATAAGCAACTTGTATCTCCAGGCATTCCTACTATTGTGTCATTGACAGTAAGAAAATTATCATCCGAACAAGAAGCACCGGCAATTCCAGGTAATGTAGGATCAGAGTCATTACAATCTTCCTCATCACAATAACCATCTAAATCTAAGTCACTTTCACATGGGTTGTAGCAAAGATCAATATTGCATAAGTTATCTAATATATTCAAAGCAATCTCTCTATGAAAAGGATTGCTATAATCGATTGTGGAATCAGGAGAATTTGTAAACCAACATCTGCTCATAATGGTTGGTGCATATCCACTTGTAATTGTACATGTTGGGTCTACACAATTAGATAGTAGCTCACAAGTGGATGCGTCTCTATGGACGGAGAAACTATTGTTTCCATACCATTTACATTCATTGGGATGTCTGCCGCCTAGAGTATGGCCAAGTTCGTGAGCAATAAGCGCCGTACCAAAGCTAAAAGTATTGGCAAAGTTGAGAGGTGTTGCTGTCAAGAATGAAAGAGAATGAGGCGTTACACCAGCAGGAGCTATATTATTGTTACATAAGGATGCAGATGTGTCGGAAGTGTCTATAGAAGAAACACCACCGGCATTAATTATGCCTTTGCTGATGAGATGGGCCACATCACCATCAAAGACAGGCCTCTGTGTCTGAAAAGCGTCAAGTCGGTCAAACAAATTTATCGGATATGGATCCGGATGATCCTAGATATGAAAAGATGACAATATCATATTTATATCACTTGACAGAGTCGGATGTCCTGCTTGATTGTTTTGGCCTTGATGTTGGTTGTTCTGCACCTCATCTATGTTGCTGTAGATATGGTTTATGACAGCATGGGTCATCGTGATAAAATTGATGCAATTGTTAATGTCACTGCCCTCATCAAGAAAAGACAGAAAATCAAATTCATAAAAAACGTGCACATCAGTCGTGCCAGTGCATTGGGAATCGCAGATGAGATTGCAATCTCCTGAATTTCTATTTTGCGAAGGAACGATATTCTTTATACCGTTTGTGGTTATGCCTGAACCACAATCTATGACACTATCAAATTCTTCTGTCAATTTTGAGAGGTACCTATTAGCAATGTCAGGATGATTCTTAATGACCTTTACTTCTTTCTGTTTATTTTGAATTAGTATGTGTAACTGATCCTCAATGACGCTTATAATGACACTGGAATACTGTTGTCCATCTATTGATCCGAAATAATGCACACCTGCATCATTATAAAAATACTGCCCAGATTGGGTTGTCACTTTGATGCCTTCGTTTGGAACAATTTGTCTTTTAGTTGCCTGTAATAGTATTGAGCCATTAATAGTTGGCACTAAAATTTGGATATTATCATAAGTGCCATTTTGCAGTTTGTTCAGCCAATTGTTTCTTACACGATAGATTTCTTCTCCTTCATCTAGACCAACATTGTCTGCATTTGCCTTAATAAACAAAGGAACAGTCTGGAAATTCTGCGAGTAGGATATTGTGCTGTTGAGTATAAGAAAAAAGAATGCACTTAGTACATGAAGTATATTCATAATTATCGGGTTTGGGTTTGATAATAATTGAATTTAATTCAAATTTTTTATTCTCAGGTAAAATCATACATAACATTAACAAATATGAATTTTAAAATATGTTGGTTTAACTCCCACCTATAGGTGATGGGTGGGAAAAGATATGTGGGAGGGATAAAGAGGCAATGTGTCTGTAAGACTCTTTGACTCTTTCAGGTTTAGCATTGTTCGTCACTTGCATATAAAGATGTAATAGAGGGCATCGGCGCCACGACAAACTTTTTCTATTGGTGGGATACAGGCTTTTGTGATGGCGCATGGGTAAATGGCTTGAATTGTTTTCAGAATCCAGAGCTAGGTATATACTCTAGTGATGCTAATGAATGTACACTTACAGATATAGAAGTAGCTGCTGATGTTAATCAAGAATTAGTTTTCCCTAATCCTATTACAGACAAGCTGACGTTGCTTTCAGATTCCAAAACAGTTGAGGTTTATAACTTGCAAGGATTGCTAGAACATTCTCAAGTGCACAATGGTATACCTATCGACCTATATAACCTTGTACCCGGAATCTATTTTCTCAAAACAGATTATGGTGTACACAAAATAATCAAGCAGTAGAAACTCCTAGAGGTCTAACTTAGCTAGGATTCCCCTTTCTATGATCTGCTAGAAATTTCTCTAACCCTATATCCGTCAATGGATGCTTGAAGAGTCCAGTGATCGTATGCAAGGGACAAGTTGCAATATCGGCTCCTGCTCTTGCGGAATCGACTATGTGCTTGGCATTTCGGATAGAAGCCGCTAAGATCTCTGTATCATACATCTGTACGGCATAGATCTCTGCAATGTCTCTGATCAAGGCGATGCCATCCCAATTGATATCATCAATACGACCTACAAAGGGAGAGATATATGTAGCTCCTGCTTTAGCAGCCAGTATAGCCTGCCCAGCTGAGAAGACAAGTGTGCAATTGGTTTTGATGCCTTTACTAGAGAAGTGGCTTATGGCTTTGATACCATCTTTGATCATAGGCACTTTCACGACGATATTGGGCGCTAGTGTTGCTAGGTATTCCCCTTCACTGACGATGCCTTTGAAATCTGTGGCTATAACTTCTGCACTCACATCACCATCGACAACTTCACAGATTTTCTTGTAGTGATCTTCGATATTCTTGGCGCCAGTGATACCGGACTTGGCCATTAGAGAGGGATTGGTCGTTACACCATCAAGGATTCCGAGTTCTTTGGCTTCTTTTATCTGATCAAGATCTGCGGTGTCTATGAAAAAACGCATAGTAGTATAGAATGATAGGATGAAATAAAAAAAGTGAGGAATCAACACCTAGCCGCTCAACCACCTACCCTTGCTGTATTTCTACCCTGGGGGAGTTCAGTAGGAGCTGGCCGTGAGACCCTCACCGACGGCAAATGTAACGAGGATTATAGTATATATCAAACTTATATCTTAGCAACCAAAAACTAAACGTGAGCAAATACGCCAATACCACAGAATACCTAGCCACAGTCCCTGAAGAAAGATTATCTGCTTATACCCAACTGCGTGATATCATCAATAAGAATATCGATAAAGACTTCAAAGAAGGCATCAGTTATGGTATGCCAGGTTGGGTCGTGCCGCTTGAAACGTATCCGGATGGCTACCACTGTAAGGCAGATACACCATTACCCTTCGTTAGTCTTGCCAATCAAAAAGGATTTATCGCAGTATATCATATGGGGGTCTACGCAGATGAGAAGCTCTATGATTGGTTCATCAATGCCTACCCCAAGCACAGCAAGCGTAAGCTCGATATGGGTAAGAGTTGTATTCGATTCAAGAAAATGGATGATATCCCCTATGAGCTTATTGGCCAACTAATGAAGAAGATGACGATGAAGCAGTGGATCAAGTTGTATGAGAAGAATATTAAGAAGTAATTGAATTCTTGCATTTAGCAAATGCAAAATCTTAATCTGAGTTTCTGAGTTCCAAGTTAACTAGCGATTTGCCTCGCCGGCAGGCGTTCATTTTTGTCTTGAAACAAAAACTGTCTGCCCTGAACATAGTCGAATGGGAAACTTCAAGGCTGCCAACCCACCCGCTTTCGCGGTTCTCTCACTCAGAGTTGTCAACTCTGCCCTTCGGGTACGTTCGTTCCTATTTCTTAACGGGTCTAAAAACTGAAATTCCTAAACGGTCTTAAACTCGCCTTCGGCTCAGACAGAATCCCGTTCTTAACGGAATTTAAGCCTTGAGACCCTAAAATGAAAAAGGCCAGAATAGAGCATTTTAGCCATATTATTATTGATTTTCAACTTTTAAGCAAAGGTATTCCACCACGGCTGGTTAGGGTACTTGGCCGTGATCCTAACAGGTTCTTTTTTGACAGGATGGATGAAGCTGAGACTTCTAGCGTGTAGCGCTATCGACTTATCTTCTAGAGGCTTCTGCGGTTTATACTTGGCATCACCGAGTATGGGCATTTTGTGCTCAGTGAGTTGAGCTCTGATCTGGTGTGGGCGGCCAGTTTCCAGTTGAATCTCTAAGAGAGAGTAATCCTTGATTTGTCCGATGAGCTTATAATGCAAGACCGCGTGCTTGGCGCCGACAAAGGCTTTGGTAGAGGTCTTAGTTTTATTTTTGTGCACTTCCTTTTTGAGGTAGGACTTTAGTGAGCCCGCATAGTCGTTGGGGATCTCTGTCACTATGGCGTGATAGATCTTTTCTATTTCGCGGTCCTTGAACATTTTGGTTACTCGTGTCAGGGCCTTACTTGTTCTACAAAACATCAAAGTCCCGCTTACCGGTCTATCAAGTCTGTGTGGCAATCCCAAAAATACTTCGCCAGGTTTATTGTATTTCTCCTTGATATAAGCTTTGGTTATGGTCAGCATATCCATATCTCGCGTCTTATCCCCTTGAGACAGGTATCCAGCTGGCTTGGAGACTATAATTAGATGATTGTCTTCAAAGAGCACCTTTGGCTTGATCAAAACTGATGTATTAGTTGTTATGAGAGAAAAGAAGGCTATAATAAGCAATGTAGATTAAGGATGGGCAAAAAAAAAACCCGTGAACATTTCCACGGGCATTACTCAATTTAATAACCAAAACTCATATGCTCTAGTAGTTTCAAAGAGTATGCCAAGTATGATGAAAATGTATAATAGGTGATGACAGAGATAATGGAGCTATAAAAGAGTGAGTATTGGGCATAAAAAAAGCTCGAGATAAATCTCGAGCAAAAACGAATTTTACAATTTAATAACCAAAACTTACAATTCAAATATACTGTCATATTATTATAAAAGTCAATACATAAATAACTTTATATCAATATTTTATAAATTAAATATTTTCGTAATACATAAACACTTGATTATCAATAAGTAAAATCTTACAACCCTTCAACCTATATGTACTGATTTAACTAAGATTATAGTATTTTTCCATCCTTATCTATGAAATAACAAAACAAAGTACCTTATGATTATTGGCGTACCAAAGGAAATAAAGACCAATGAAAACAGAGTTTCTATGACTCCAGCTGGTGTTATGGAGTTGACCAAGAAGAAACACACTGTATACGTTCAGACAAAAGCAGGTGAAGGCTCAGGATATAGTGATGCTGACTATAAAAAAGCAGGCGCTAAGATCCTCAAGACCATCGAACAGGTCTATAAAAAGGCGGAAATGATCGTCAAAGTCAAAGAACCAATCAAATCAGAATACAAGCTGGTAAAAGATGATCAATTGCTTTTTACCTATTTCCACTTTGCTTCACACAAACCGCTAACGGACGCTTTGATCAAGAGTGGCGCAGTCTGCCTAGCTTATGAAACCGTAACCAAGCCTGACGGATCTCTTCCATTGCTTGTGCCTATGTCTGAAGTTGCAGGTAGGATGGCGACTCAAGAAGGTGCTAAATACCTAGAAAAACCAATGGGTGGTCGAGGTATACTATTAGGTGGTGTACCTGGCGTACCCTCAGCCAATGTCCTCATAATAGGCGGTGGTATAGTCGGCACCAATGCTGCTAAGATGGCTGCCGGACTGGGTGCCAATGTTACCATTATGGACATCGACCTCAATAGACTCCGAGAGCTAGATGACATTATGCCAGCCAATGTGACCACGATTTACTCTAATGAGTATAATATCAAGAAGATGATTCCTTATCAGGATCTCATTATAGGTGCAGTATTGATACCAGGAGCAAAAGCACCAAATCTGATAACTAGAAAGATGCTCAAGGATATGAGAAAAGGAACAGTTCTAGTAGATGTCGCTGTAGATCAAGGTGGCTGTATAGAGACCTGCAAACCTACAACGCATAGCAAACCAACTTATGTCATAGATGGAATAGTGCACTATTGTGTGGCCAATATGCCAGGAGCAGTGCCCTATACAAGTACAATCGCGCTGACCAATGCTACCCTGCCCTATGTACTTCAGCTAGCAAATAAAGGGTGGAAAAAAGCCTGTGCTGCAGATGCTGGGCTAGCGGAAGGTCTAAATGTGGTTAATGGGAAAGTAGTATACGAAGGCGTTGCCAAGGCCTTTAAATATAAATTAGAAGAGGTGTAGACCTTTGGAGATAAAAATTTTGACAATTTCTTTACAGAATATTCATTAATACTGATTATATTAGTGATGAAAGAATATTATTTCCTCCATCAAAACATTTACCATATGAACATTACTTATAATAAACTGCGCGAGGTCAAGCACAATCTACCTACTGGATCTATCTCTAGAATTGCTAAGACACTTAATCTAGATGAGCAGACGGTTAGGAATTATTTTGGAGCCAATGACTACGAAAGTGGAGGTATTGCTGGCAAGCATTACCAGCAAGGTCCTAAAGGCGGTATCGTTGCCTTACAAGACACCAAAATATATGATCTCGCTAATCAAATTATAAGAGAAAATTCCAACTGATTTTACCCTTGTTCATATAACTAACTAACACTAGAAGAGCCGAATTGTAATTACGATTCGGCTCTTCATTTTTCAGCTAATTCACTCAGCTATACCTTCTTCTTGCTGTCCTCCCACAAAGCATCCATCTCTGCCAAGGTCATTTGATCAAGCCCTTTGTTAGCATTGGCCTCTATATACTCAAAGCGTCGCTTAAACTTCTTATTGATCTTCTCCAAAGCAGCTTCTGGGTCTAGCTTGAGGAATCGCCCATAGTTTATCATACTGAACATCAGATCTCCAAACTCTTCTTCGATATGCTCTTGATCTCCTGAGGCGACAGCTTCCTTTAGCTCCTCTTGTTCTTCTTCGACCTTAGCCCAGACATCCTCTAACTTATCCCACTCAAACCCCACAGTTGCCGTCTTCTCTTGTAATCTATAGGCCTTTACCATAGCTGGAAGCGCCTTAGGCACTCCTTGTAACACAGATTTTTTTCCCTCAACTAACTTAATGGCTTCCCAGTTTTTCTTAACGTCTTCATCAGAGGTCACGGTAGCATCTCCATAAATGTGGGGGTGTCGCTTGATAAGCTTCTCACATATCCCATTTAGTGCACCTTCTAATGTAAAGGCCTTTTTCTCTTCTCCGATCTTCGCATAGAAGACCAGATGTAAGAATATATCCCCTATTTCTTCTTCAATACCAGGATAATCTTCTTCTAAGATAGCATCAATAAGTTCATACATCTCCTCGATAGTGAGCTTACGCAAGGTGTGGATTGTCTGTTTTCGATCCCAAGGGCACTTCTCCCTTAAGTCGTCCATAATACGGACGAGTCTCATAAATGCCTGTGCTTTGGTGTTCATAGCAACTCTTTGGTTATCTTTGTGTTGAGTTAAAAAGCAAATACAATATTACGATGACTGGATTACTTCCCACCTTCGCCATCATTTTTTCTGTTTTTCTAATTGCCTTCTGTCTTATCAATATCAGACAGATATTCACTGGGAAAGAATTCAGGGGTACCTGCGCCACCAACAATCCTATGATAAAGAATAGTCTAGGAGAATGTAATGTCTGTGGCAAGAAACCAGAGGAAGACTGTCAACTTCCAGAACAACACGCAACGACTTAGATTGTCTTGGTTGTTCTTCTCTCTTTCATTAATCCTACAACACGTCTTATGAGAATGTCTATTACTGCTGTGATAACAATGATGTTAATCACTATGGCTTCCTTTTGTTATGGCCAGAGTTATAAGCAGATGAGCAGTTCTGAAATCTATGAAGAGATCCAAAAACTGAATTTCTTAGGTTCCGTTCTGTATGTCGCTGCACATCCCGACGACGAGAACACAAGACTAATATCCTATGTCTCAAAAGGCCTACACGCGAGGACTGCGTATATCTCACTGACAAGAGGAGATGGGGGTCAGAACTTGATAGGTACAGAAATCAGAGAGCTACTAGGCGTAATAAGAAGTCAAGAGCTACAGATGGCAAGAAGTGTGGATGGAGGACAGCAGTTTTTTACGAGAGCCAATGATTTTGGTTACTCCAAGCATCCAGATGAAACTCTAGAAATCTGGGACAAGGAAAAAGTGCTCGGAGATCTCGTCTATGCCATAAGAGAATTTAAGCCAGATATTATCATCAATAGATTTGATCATAGGACACCTGGAAAGACTCACGGTCATCATACCAGTTCTGCAATGCTTTCTGTAGAAGCCTTCGACTTGATAGGTGATAAATCTGCATTTGGACACCAGCTTTCTGAAGTCGATACGTGGACTGTCACACGTCAATTTATGAACACCTC
The DNA here is from genome assembly GCA_937969415.1 of uncultured Saprospiraceae bacterium. Lineage (GTDB taxonomy): Bacteria > Bacteroidota > Bacteroidia > Chitinophagales > Saprospiraceae > RFSX01. The sequence continues at coordinate 10,521 of CALBWK010000150.1, forward strand.
GTGGTGGTTCTATGGCAGTAGAGAAAACTTTGCGAAGGCCGACAAGACCAACCTTATTGGTGTAGACGCTGGTATCTACTACCCCACCCTAGGGAAGTCAAACGGAGAATTTGCTGCATTGGCTAGAAGCAAGCATAGGTCACAGGGCTTTGGTAGTAGTGGTTCTAGGGGCAGCTATACTGAATACCTAGAGTTAATAAATGGAACAATGCCTGACAACAAAGAGAATCTCTTTGATGGGATCAATACGACTTGGTCAAGAATAGAAGGCGGCAGTGTCTTGCAACCCTTGTCTACAAAATTGAATAGTGAATTTGACTTTGCAGACCCCAGCACAAGTTTGCCTACACTCTTGGAGATGCACCGTATTCTCAGTCAACTAAAAGATGGTCACTGGAAAAGTGTCAAACTACCACAGCTCGAAAATCTCATCTTACAGTGTGCAGGTATATGGGCAGAAGCGTCTATCTCGCAGCAACAAGTCTCTTCAGGTGACTCGTTAGAGATCCAAATAGAACTCACCAACAGAAGCAATTACGAAGCTGCTGTAAATAATATCTACATAGATGGCATTGCTACTGAGACAAACTCAGAATTAGAACCCTATACTGAAAACAAATGGTACGCTGATTATTTGGTAACAGACAAAAATCAATTTAGCAATCCTTACTGGTTAGATGAGCAAGGTGCATTAGGTGTATATGAAGTTAAAGAAATGGCTATGCGGATAAAACCGGAGACACCTGCCGCGCTCGATGCAATCTTTGATCTGCAGATAGAAGGACAAAACCTACGTGTCACAAGACCAGTCATCCAAAGGTATTCTGACCCTGCCATCGGAGAAATTAGACAGCCGATTGCCATCATTCCTGCTGCTACTCTTGGCTTTGATAAAGAGCTTTATTTGTTTGCCGATGAGTCTAAAAAAGAGCTAGAAGTAAAAGTAAGAGCTGGCACAGATAACGTCAAGGGTCAAGTAAGTTTACAAGTTCCTAAAGGCTGGTCTATCCAACCTGCTTCTTATGATGTAGACATTGCCAATAGAGGATTTGAAGAAAGTTACACCTTCACCCTATCGGCGCCCAATTCTGTTTCAGAAGGAACCATAAAAGGTCAAGTGACTATAGATGGACAGATCTATGATCGTAAGCTAACTAATATAGAATATGATCACATCCCTCTCCAAACAGTCTTATCACCTGCATCATCTAAGATTGTAAAAGTGCCGCTCAAAAAAGCAGGCAACAATATCGGATATGTTATGGGCGCAGGAGACAAAATGCCTGAGAGTCTGCGCAATGTAGGGTACGATGTCACATTGATAGAACCTGCCGCACTACCAAATACAAAGCTTACAAGTTATGATGCGATAGTCATAGGCATCAGAGCCTATAATAAAATTAAAGACCTAAAATTATACAATCAATTTTTGTTTGATTACGCAGCTTCAGGTGGCACACTTATTACGCAATACAACACGTCGCGTAGGCTCAACTATAAAGATTTGTCGCCTTATGAAATTAAGTTGTCGAGGAAGAGAGTTACGGATGAGTTTGCAGAAATCAGAATGCTAGCACCGCAGCATCAAGCGCTCAATCAACCTAATAAAATTACCAGCGCCGACTTTGAGGGATGGGTACAAGAGAGAGGGTTATATTTTGCTGAGGAATGGGGAGATGAATTTACACCATTAATTTCTTGCAATGACAAAGGAGAAGATCCCCTAGATGGCAGCTTGCTCGTTGCGAAACATGGTGATGGGCATATCGTATACACATCTATATCTTGGTTCAGACAACTGCCTGCGGGAGTGCCAGGAGCCTATAGGTTATTTGCTAATCTACTATCCTTGAGTGATGGGAAATAATGCTACACACAAAGAGGTGGATACAAGCGAAGATCGATCCCCTATCTTTGAAAATTGGAGCACTTGGTATATAATCATAGTCGTAACTAATCTTGTAGTTATAGGTTCTATCTATTTCTTCTTTAAAAGTTTATAGATGAATAATATAGACTGGATAGTAATGAGTCTTACCGTATTTGTCATTATTGGCTATGGCCTATATAGAACAAAACGTAGTGAAGATATACACGGCTACTTACTGGGAGGCAATGAAGCCAAATGGTGGACGGTAGGTCTCTCTGTAATGGCCACTCAAGCATCTGCTATTACATTTCTATCAACCCCAGGACAAGCTTATCACGATGGGATGGGTTTTGCTCAGTTTTACTTGATGCTTCCAGTGGCGATGATTATTATCTGTATCACGTTCATCCCACTCTACTATAAGCTAAAAGTCTATACGGCTTATCAGTTTTTGGAAGAAAGATTTGATTTAAAAACGAGATCATTTACGGCTTCACTCTTTCTGATTCAACGCGGGATAGCAGCCGGTATTACCATCTATGCACCGTCTATTGTCTTGTCTACAGTTATGGGTTGGGACTTGAAGAGCACAGTGATAATCATAGGACTTATATCTATCCTCTATACGATGTCCGGAGGTACCAAGGCGGTACACGTCACCCATAAGCATCAGATGATCGTTATCTTACTAAGTCTATTTGTTATCTTTTTTATTCTGATTAATCACATCACACAAGATTACTCTCTACTTGAGAATCTTAAGATTGCTAAGGCAGCAGATAAGCTGGAAGTTATTGACTTTACTTTTGACATTAATGAGCGGTATAATATCTGGTCTAGCCTAGCTGCCCTCTTCTTATTCCTATCGTACTTTGGTACAGACCAGAGTCAAGTCCAACGCTATATATCTGGTCGATCGATCAAGGAGAGCCGTCTCGGATTGATTATGAATGGCATTATGAAGGTGCCTCTTCAGTTATTCATCTTGAGTCTCGGTGTACTTGTATTTTTATTTTACCAAAGTAGAGAGGCACCGATATTTTTCAACAGTCAAGTACTAAGTGAAATAAAACAGAGTAGCAAGGCCGAAGAATTCTCACTCCTAGAAGGCACTTATACAGAGCTTGTGGGCGCCAAAGCGCAGAATCAAAAGAACTATATCTCTGCAATGAGAGCAGGTAACCAAGGAGAAGAGCAGAAGTATAGAGCTATGATTATAGATAATGTGCAGCAAGAAAGAGCAGTAAGAGATGAAGTCAAAGCACTCATCAATACACTGAATGAAAGTGAAGGAACAAAAATGGAGAGCAATGATAAAGACTATGTTTTCATATCTTTTATTCTCAACTATCTACCCAATGGATTAATCGGCTTATTACTCGCTGTAATATTCTTCGCTGCTATGTCATCTACTGCCTCTGAGCTCAATGCATTGGCAGCGACGACTACGGTAGATATCTATAAACGGAGTATCAATCCAAACGGCTCTGACGAGCATTACGTGAAGGCATCCAAAGCCTGGACAGTGATGTGGGGTTTCATAGGCTTATTGTTTGCCTTGTCAGGCAATCTGTTTGAGAATCTTATCCAGTTTGTTAACATAGTAGGCTCTGTATTCTACGGAACGATATTAGGTATCTTCTTAGTGGGATTCTACAGAAAGCATCTCAAAGCCAATGAGACATTCTTCGGGGCGGTATTAAGTCAAATTATTGTCGTCATCGTTTTTTGGCTAGATGTACTACCCTATTTATGGCTAAACGTCATCGGAGTTGCAGGCGTGCTATTGTTTAGCGAAATATTATCATTGATATTTGCACGACCCCAAACCTAACCTACTTAATACGCCAGAGATTATGGATTTTTGTACACAAGCTACTTTCCTTTGATTACGAGTATAAGGACTATAGGATTATTGCTTTTATTATGTATTGGGGGACTAGCACTTTCCGCAAGATCTGTAGAGGTTGCAGCTATCATAGATTCTATAAATGTTAATAACGCGACTTGCGGATTAGAGAATGGGATCATAACAATCTTTGCGTCTGGTGGTGCCAATATCCGTTACTCCGTAGACAATGGAGTAACTTATCAGGATAGCAACGTATTTACTGGCTTACCAAATGATGATTATCTTATAGTCATCATCTCTGGGACGACCTGTAGTGATGTTAATTCAGTCACTTTACTACAAAACAACTCCCCAGCTCTGCCTGTCTTAACTTGTCCTGACTTAATAGAAGTAGATTGCCTTGACGATCCTATTTCGTTCATCAACAGTCAGTTGGAGATTATACCCGCAACAAATTTTAATGATCAGCCTCTGGATGTCTCTCCTACATCGCCATTACAAGATCTAGACATCAGTCTATGTAATCAGACACAAGCCATTGAGCTCTTTGCTGTTGATACTTGTATGGGTAGATCAACTTGTATGGTAGACATTGCATTTACTGACGACAATCCACCTCAATTAGTGTGCCCCACGGCCTTTGATGTATTCATTGGTGATCCAGATCATATCGCGTTGATCGAAGGTTGGGAAATGAGCATAGATGGAGTCGACCCTTGTGGTGGTCCCATTGATTATAATTCAGACATAGACTATAACAGAATAAATTTTCTTTGTGACTCCTTCTTTATTATTCCTGTCGAATTTGTGGGGATGGATATGTGTGGCAACCTAGCTTCTTGCTCTAGTCAACTTAATGTGACCAATGAATTAGATCCAGTAGTTACTTGCCTTCCTGATTTTACGGTTGATTGTAACGCTGACCCTGAGGAAGTACTTGACGAGTTGCTTGTCCAGTTTGAAGGCGATCCTGCCTTTGATGAGGATGTCAGTATAGCTGATGGGTCCAATATAGAAGATATAGTAGGTCTACTCTGTGGAGAAACTATCACCTTAGAGTTTGGTGTGGTCGATGGCTGCCAAAGAACGACAGACTGTTCTACACAGGTTATGATACAAGACACCATCCTTCCTTCACAATCCCCTTGTCCAGGCAATTTAATATTTGATAGCATTACAGAGACTACAGGTAGTGAAATTAGAGATTGGTTGGATAATGCTCCTGGCGCTACAGACAATTGTTCATCAATAGACTTCAGTACAGATTTTGATGATGCACTCCTGTCTGATCTCTGCAATTGGCCAGATACCATAACGGTACAATTTATAGCCGCAGACAGATGTGGTAATAGTACATTTTGTGAAAGTCGTGTCTTTGTTCCGAACAACTTGATTAATCTAGTATGCCAGGATAATCTCATTATCGAGTGTGGTAATCCTAGTCAAGATCAAGAAGTAGAAGACTGGCTAAATATGGCTGCCGCCTCAGACTTGAATGGACTTTCAATTCCAGTTCTAAATAATTTCAATGGTCTTGACCAAATTACCAGTTGTACAGATACACTAGTTGTTTCCTTTTCCGCTAATAGTTCTTGTGGGCAGCCGAGTTGTGAGTCAAGAATAATTATAGAAGACACAACTGCTCCACAATTGAATTGTCCGAATAACGAAACGATAAACCTCAGCACACAAAATGTAATAGAGACCATAGATCAATGGCTTATTTCAGCTCAGAGTTCAGATTTGTGCTCTACACCATCAGTGAATAGTGATTTTGACACAGCCGCATTTGAGATAGGATGCACTCTGGATACAGTTATAGTTTTCAGCGTAACAGACGCTTGCGGCTTGAGTAACACCTGTTCTTCTACGTTAAGCATTATCAATGACTTAGCTATAGAACTCGATTGTCCAGAAGACGTAACCGTATCTTGTACAAGCACAGATATCAATGCCTTTATCACAAATGCTATAGAAGAAGGGACTTCTAGCAGTCGTGAAGTTGTTATATCAAGCAACCTTGATTCCTTTGAAATCTCAGAGTGCATCGAAATACAAAACTTTTCTATTGACCTTTTAGCTACAGATGTATGTGGTGACACAGATGCTTGTTCATTTGAGGTAACTATTGTTCCTGATGCTCGGATATATCAGCCGACGATATTCAGTCTTACTTCAGCAGATGAGGCTAATAAATCTTTCAGCATATTTGGAGATGCAAGTGTTACAATAAGCTACTTCGAGATTTTTGACAGATGGGGCAATTCTGTACATATGCTATCCAACAATCCTGATCAAAATAATATTGCTACTTGGGACGGGAGGATCAATGGTCAGATGGCAGAGCAAGGTGTCTATACGTACTTACTAAGATATGTTGATCTAGGAGGTGAATCCACTCAATTAATTGGTCAATTCACATTGGTCAGATAGGTCAGGATCTTTGTCCCAATAAAAAAGGCTATCTCCAGTTAGGAGACAGCCTCTTTCTTTTTACTTAGATAATAGTGACTATTTAGACCACATATTTATCGACTCCGTGTTCATTTTTACGTACTCCATATTGCCAGCAGAGTCTGCTAATTTCTTAGACATTTCAGCAGCAGAGATTGCTTCTTTCTTCTTACCCAAATCAGCAAGGATCAAAGCCTTTCTTCTTACTTGCCAGTATTTCTTATCCTCTCCAGCAGTAGCCTTTTCGATCCACATTAGGGCTTGACTTAAGTCTTTACCTTCTTTGTGATAGTACGTAGCAGCTTGGTAGTAATCATTGGCTGTAGGACCAGCCATCACTTGATCAATATTAGCCATAACTCTTTCTTCTACAGAAACACCTAGGTCAAGAGCGACATAAGTCTTGTCCCATAGAAACTCGAGTAAAGCAGAATTTGTCGTGATATCTCCTATCATAATAGTAAATGTCTCCATATGCATAGGGATAGGCATTGTCTTAGAAGAAACACTAAGAGCAGGCGTCAATTCAGCATAACTAGACCAACTTGATTTTCCATACTCATGGAAGTGGAAAGTCCACTCTGCAGCAGTAGGTGTAGCTAATACTGCGTAAGCACCTTTCTTGAGTTCCTTACCATTGATAGTAACATCATCAGAAAAAGTCATCTTAGTCGCTCTGTTAGCACCTAGTCTCCAGATTTTCCCATGTGGCACTAAGCCATCAGCAGAGAATACTGTTCTGTCTTTGACTCCTGGTCGAGAGTACTCGATTTCAACATCAGTAAGACCTACAGTCTGTGTTGACTTTGAGAATGGGCTTGATGCCGGCGTCTTGATTTGTGCCTGACCTAGCGTCACAACTAAGGCAAGAGCAAAAAGTAAGTAATATTTCATTGTAATATTTTTTTGCAAAAGTACATTATAGAATCATTCCCACAATGGCTGCAGTCAGTAAACTTGCGACAGTACCACCAACTAATGCCTTAAATCCTAGACTTGTTAAGGTTTTACGTTGATTTGGAGCTATTCCGCCTATACCACCTATCTGAATTCCTATTGAAGCAAAATTGGCAAAACCCAATAAAGCATAGGTGGATAATAAGGCAGATCTCTCAGAAATGGCGCCTTGTCCTATATAGTCTTGTAAGGAAGCATAGGCTACAAACTCATTGAGAATCGTTTTTTCGCCTAGCATCTGCCCTACTTGCAGGATCTCATTACCTGGGATGCCGATAAGCCAGGCTATTGGTGCAAATAGAATCCCAAAAATGAACTGCATCGATAATTCATCAAAGGCTCCAGAAGTCAATTCCGCAATGCTATCATTGACCCCTATCAAGCCACCTAAGCCTACAAGCAAGTCATTCAACAAATAGATTATAGCCATAAAAGCTAAGAGCATTGCCCCCACATTAAGAGCAAGCTTAAGGCCTTCGGCAGTTCCAGTAGATAACGCATCCAAGAAATTTGATCCTAAAGCCTCTCGAGGTACTTCAAGATTGGTATCTACATCTGTTCTAGTTTCTGGAAAAAGCAATTTTGCAGCGACGACTGCAGCTGGTGCTGATATTATAGAGGCCGTGAGCAGATGCATACCAAATTTCTGCATTCCTTCTTCAGTACCTCCACCCAGCATTGCCATATAGGCCCCAAATACGCCACCTGCAATAGTGGCCATCCCTCCTGTCATCAAGGTCATAATCTCTGACTTTGACATTTTTTCTAAGTAAGGCTTTACGATCAAGGGCGCCTCGGTCTGCCCTATAAAGATATTAGCAGCTACAGCTAGACTCTCTGCACCTGATAGACGCATTGTCTTATTCATTATCCAAGCAAACATATAGACGACCTTCTGCAGGATACCCATATAATAGAGCAATGAAGATAAGGCTGAGAAAAAGATGATTGTAGGTAGTACAAAAAAAGCAAATCCAAAAGATCCACCATATTCAATATTAGCGGGATTACCTATGGCCAAATCACCAAAGAGGAAATTAGCTGAAGTATCAGAAGCACCTATTACCACAACAAAGAAGTCTACGATATACTGAAATATCGACCTCACAAAACCAATCTTAAGCATAGCTACAGCCATTAATATCTGCAAGCCTACACCCATACCGATAAGTCGCCAATCAATTTTCTTTCTATCTGTACTTAAAAAGAAACAGATAGCAAGCAAACTAACTACGCCTATGGCGCCTCTTATTATATCCATTCAAGAAGTATTGACTGTTGTAATAATAGCTAATTTTTTGATTTTCGAATTAGCTTTGTCCTATGTCAGTAAAAGGTCAGATCGTAGGAATATGCGGAGGAAGTGGGTCAGGCAAGACTTCACTGCTTAATGGCATTAAAGAAAAGCTGAAGGGTAAGTCGATTACATACATTAGTATGGATGATTATTATCTTCCGCGTGAGGAGCAATTTACAGACGAGAATGGCATTAAGAATTTCGATTTGCCTACAGCTATCAACGCCAAGCAGCTTGCCAAGGACCTAGATACTCTACAGAGTGGCCAAGAAGTTACTAAGGCCCAATACACCTTTAATAATTCAGAGGCCGACAACTCTACTCTAGTCCTCTATCCGGCTGCTGTTTACATTATTGAAGGGCTCTTTATCTATCATTATCCTGAGCTCAAAGACAGATTTGATCTAAAAGTATACGTAGATGCTAGTATAGATCAGAAAATAATACGTCGAATTAAGAGAGACCAAAACGAAAGAAATTATCCCTTAGAAGACGTCTTGTATAGGTATGAACACCACGTGATGCCCTCATACCAAGCTTACATCAGAAAATACAAAGAAGAGGCTGATTTGATTATCAATAACTACAATTCTTATGATAAAGGACTACAGGTATTGGTCAATCATCTAAAAATATTGACTACTCCTGAGTCAATACAGCTGTAAAAGTAGCAAAGTTACTAGCCGATATATTAACATCCCAACTTGCCTCTACCAAGGCATCATTGCCTCTGATCAATCTCCAATCGTTAATATCGCCGTCACTTTCTATAATACGGACAAGTTCATTGCTTTCTCTAGTCCAAGTTATAGAATCTAGCTTACCAAATTCCATTGCAAGCAGATTGATACCAAAATCAAAGATTCCTGTTCCATCTGGATTGAAGAGTACATAGCCAGTAGGGCTATTATCCTTATCACTTTGATCTATTCCTTGGACCTGACCTTCTGCTTCTACTGTTTCAAAATTCCATCTTCCAACGACTGTAAAGTCTTCTTCGATAGTTGGTCCTTCGGTTTCAGAGCCATTACCATTATTTTCAGAACCTTCACCTTCTCTATCACAAGCGATAAAAGAGAGCACCATTCCCAATGTCAGAAGAAATAATAGATTTTTCATATTGTAAGTTTACATCATCAATTTATGCTTTAAACTGTTGAATTGCTATTCAAGCTTAAAATCTTAGTGGTCTAAATTAGTTTCAAAGACATTCTTAGAAAAATAAGAAACGATATATTTGCCAAATATCCTTAAAATACATATATACTAAAGGTTAATACCCAGCTATTTAAGTAGCTCAATACCAGATAAAATATGAAGTTGATTAAAAATCTAATACTTGTCTCAGTATCTCTTTTACTAATTATTGGCTGTCAAGAAGATAAAAGTGTTGCCATTAAAGGAACCATCCAAAATGCGGAAAACCTGACTGTTCACCTTGATAAAAAGAGTATGGATAACTCCATTAATTCTTTAATGGATACGGCTATAGATCAAGCCGGTTCTTTCAGTCTAGTCTTTCCAGAAGCCATGGAACCAGGATTATATAGACTAAGAATTGGCAACAGAGGGCTAGACCTAGTCTTAACAGGGACTGAAAAGGCAGTAGAAATTCTAGGAGACTTGAATTCTTTAGCAAAATTTGATTATTCCGTATCAGGGTCACCATTATCTGAAACTTTCCAACAGAAGATTATGGCCTTACGAAATAACAAGTTGACTCAAAAGGAGCTCAACAACTATATAGAAACCCAAGCAGACCCGTTATTAGCTATGGGCTTGCACTTTTCTACATCTCCAGCTAGACCAGAGAACTATAAGAAGTATGCATCAATGGCCGCCAAAATAAATGGCCAATACCCTACCTCTACTATAGGGCAACAGTTTAAGCAGTTCGCCATTGATATGGAGCTGGAGAATAAAAAAATAGAGAGTAGATATAAAGTTAAGCTAGGTCAACCCGCTCCAGAAATCGCTTTACCAGATGTAGAAGGCAAAACTAGAAAGCTCTCTGACCTGAAAGGCAAAGTCGTTCTACTTGATTTTTGGGCTTCTTGGTGTGGGCCTTGCCGACGTTCCAATCCCCACGTAGTAGATCTCTATCATAAGTACAATAAAGAAGGCTTTGAGGTATTTAATGTCTCACTCGATGGTCTGGAGAGTAGAAAAACAGCCAAAATGAGTCCTTCACAACTCAAATCGACATTAGCGAAAGAGAAAAGAAAGTGGATAGAGGCCATATCCAAAGACAAACTAGTCTGGGAACATCATGTAAGTGACCTCAAAAAGTGGGAATCTGCAGGTGCAGCACTTTATGGTATTAAAAGTATACCGACGACCTTCCTCATTGATAGAGATGGGAAAATTGCGGCCATTAATCCTAAAGCGAATCTAGAAGAAAAGATTGTAGAGTTTATCTAACCAATTAGCCGCTCACAAGCTATACCACAAGCGATGGCAGCGTTGAGGGATTCGGCTCCACCGCGACTAGGTATGGTGCAGCTGTAGTCTAATCTATCGATAATATCTGGGTCTAAGCCTTGGCTTTCATTCCCGATGGCAATTATTCCAGTTTGGGGAGTATCTAAGTCTCTGATATTGTCGCCGCCTAGTATAAGGCCATAGATTGGTTTATCTAATTTATAAAGGTCTTGTTTAGTTAATTCTGAAAGCCTTACTCTATTGTGGCTGCCCATAGCGCCCTGGACGACCTTAGGATTATAATAATCAACAGAATCAGGTGTAGCGAATACAGATGTTATGCCATACCAATCTGCAATTCTAATCATCGTCCCCATATTACCAGGATCACGAATCTTATCTAGAAACAAGCACCACTCTGATGCATCAGGCAGCATTTGGCTAGTCGATAGAACCATAAGCACCTGATTAGGTGTCTTGAGCATCGATATTTGAGTTAATTCTTTTGACTTGATGGGGTATATAAGATCAGTGTACGGTTCTAGAATCTTACTATTATGTTCTATCCATTCAGGGAGCGCAAAAATGTACTCAATTTCATAGGTTTTATATATTAAGAATTCTGTACATACTTTAGGGCCCTCTGCTATGAATTTATCATATTTTTGTCTGTTCTTACGTAGATGTAAGGATCTGACATATTTCTTTATCGAATTTGAAAACTCCATACTCTACTAGGTTGGCTTATTGTTGGTTTTAGATACTAATTCACTTTCCCTATCAAATGCTAAAAGTAAAGTATCTCTAACCTACTGTTACCAATTGCGTATCAGAAATAGTTAAATTTAATTGCATAGAAATACCGTATCCTAGTTTGCTCAAACGCTATAGTTTCAATCTGAATATTCCAATTGTGCTTTTAGTCTTGGGACTTATAGCACTACAGAGTTGTGGTGTCACCCAATACCTAGATGACGAGCAGCATCTGGTCCGCAATATAAAAATGACACTAAAAGGGCCGCCTAAGACAATCGACAACTCTGAACTCAAAGACGAGCTTCAAAAGCTATATAAAATCACCCCCAATAAAAACCTTAGAAAGGTCCGTAATTATTACAAATACAAACATATAGAAAATCCATCTTGGCCTAAAAAATGGATTAAAAATAAGCGCACAGAATTGCCATCCCTCATTAATGAAAATGATGTCATTGCCTCTGCCTCAGCGATAGAGCAGTACCTACAAAATAAGAAAGGTTACTATCAAGCATCAGTTGATTATGAAATCCATTACGCTACAAAAGAGCCAAAAGGTGACATTCATTATATTGTCAACACCGGAGAACGATACATCATAAATGAACTACACCATCTAAGTAAGGACACCACTCTTGTAGCAACAGTGAAGAGCCTGTCAAAAAGAAGCTTACTTAACAAAGGTGATCCTATCGATGCACTTACATTTGACCTCGAAAAACAAAGAATTGTATCAGAATTACAAAAAATTGGGTATGCTGATTTTAATCTAAACAATGTAGAGATTCAAGGTGACAGTACTGGACTGGATAAAGCTTGGGATATATTTGTTACTGTCCTACCTCAGGCTAGCACTCAATCACACCAATCGTATAAAATTGGAGATGTTAAGGTTTACACAGATTACCACCAGTTTCAAAAAGAAGCAAATCTCACTGTCGAAAATCGATTTGACAAAAACTATTTCAAAGAAGGCAATTCGTATGTAGTCAGTCCTTCTACTCTAGAACAGAAAATATTTTTTGAGAAGTACAGTACCTATAGCTCAGATAATTATTACAAAACCTTAAGAAAACTCTACAGTCTAAGTGCTTACAGATTTGCTAAAATAAATTCTGCACCCAATAAAGAAGACCCTACACTTATTGACTACTCTATTTTCCTTACACCACACAATAAGAAATACATTCTTGATGTCGGAGTAGAATCTTTTTTTTCTACGTTAAGTATAGTCAACACTGAACTAGTTGGTGTCGCTGTCAGTACCGGCATAGAGGACAGAAATGCCTTTGGTGGATCAGAGAGACTCAAAGCAAACGTGTCAGCAGGATTGGAATTTAATCTTAATAGACTAGCAGGTCAAGGTCCTCAACAACCACTTGTAAACTCACAATCTTTTGGCATAACAACAGAACTAGAAATCCCGACAGTCACTAAGCCATTTAATATCCTTAGGGCTCTCAATAAGTTCAAGGTTATAAAAGACTGGCAGATGAAGAAACTTGAGGAAGAAGGCACTAGTCATCTTGGATTGGGCTACAATTTCCAAGATATTTTTATGTTCTATAAGCGATCAGTGATTAATGCGGAATATGGCTTTGACCTTAATCTCAATAAGAAAAACAGATTTACTTTTAATCAAGTCGGCATAAGCTATAATGACTACTCCATAGACAGGTTCTTTATACCTACTTTATTGAGCAACGAAGTATTGCTCAATAGTTTTGTAGATAACTTATTTACAGGACTATTATTTCGTGACTTAACTTATGTCCATACTACAGAGAGAGGAACTAACAAGAGTAATTTCGCTTTTATATCCTCTCTAGAGCTTTCTGGACTTGAGGTGCATTTAGCCAATTCTCTATCAAATCTAGTTTCTGGAAAATCAGCAGTCTGGAGACTTACTGGGGGTACCGAGTTTGAAAAAATGGTTAAGCTTGATTTTGAAACAGTATGGTATAGTCGAAAGAAGAAACTAGGACAACTTGCTGCTAGATTCAAAACAGGGATTGCGATTCCGTATGGTTCTGACAGTACAATTTCTTATATCAAACAATTTTTTGTTGGGGGA
>CALBWK010000151.1 GCA_937969415.1 uncultured Saprospiraceae bacterium
CCACTGACTGAGCAACATCATTAAATGACTGACACTTGCCTGTTCCCAGATTGAAAATTCCACTATGTTGCTGATTATTGAGAAAATACCCGTTCACCTTGACGACATCTTCAACCGAAATAAAATCCCTTAGCTGTTGCCCGTTTTCGTAGCCATCACAAGAGAGAATCGATGCGCTGCTTCAGAAAACTAAAAACGACTGGGAAGAGGTCCTCTATAGACTGCTCTTGAGATATATGGGCCTCAAAGTTAATGGGGCAGCCTTTGAGACGCTGGCCGATAACCTGCCCTATGCCATTCTCAAAAAGCAAGCAGAAAGTATAGAGGAAAAAGAAAGTATTCTTTTAGGTCAAGCTGGCATTCTAGAAGCGAAGGATGACTATACTACTCGCTTAGCTGAACGCTATAGGCATCAGAAAAACAAATTCTCACTAACACCGATGACAGGCGTAGAGTGGAAATTTTCTCGCCTCCGTCCTGCCAACTTTCCTAGTGTGCGGATGGCTCAACTAGCTACCCTTTATCATCAGACACCTAAGCTCTTCAATGCCTTTCTACACAGTGATTCTGTCAAAGCTATAGAGAAGATTCTCGATGTGACAGCTAGTCCCTATTGGGACCAACACTATCTTCCTGGAAAAGAAAGTAGCGCAACTAGAAAAAAGAAAATAGGACAAACTACCAAGCAAGTATTGATTATCAATGCCATCATCCCCTTGATCTTTGCCTATGGGATTACTTTACAAGATGAAGATCTTAAAGAAAAAGCCTTAGACTTATTCTCTGCCTTACCATCAGAGAAAAACAATATAATCAGACGATGGAAGGAACACGGCGTCACAGCTAAATCTGCCGCTCAGAGCCAAGCCCTCATTGAATTAAAAACTGACTATTGCGACAAATACAATTGTCTAAATTGCCAGATCGGACAACAGATTATCTTTAGCTGATGTTGATAGAGTGATATGAAGAAGAATCCCATAGCTTTTATCCTTTTGTACCCCTTCTCGCTGATATATGGGGCGCTGATCTCCTTGAGGAATCTCTTCTATGAGGCCAAGCTCTTGCGTTCGACAAGCTTTAGTCTACCAATTATCAATGTTGGCAACTTATCTATGGGCGGGACAGGTAAGACGCCACACATCGAGTATCTCATCAAGCTCTTATCCCCTTACATCAATGTCGCAACGCTGAGCAGGGGCTACAAACGTAAATCTAAAGGCTTCAGGATGGTTAAGCTCAATGACGATGCCCTTATAGCAGGAGACGAACCGCTACAGTTCAAAAGAAAATTCCGACATATACCAGTAGCCGTCTCAGAGAGTCGCAACATTGGTATCCCTATGATGCTCAAGCAGCATCCAGAAATACAGTCTGTTCTTCTCGACGATGCTTTCCAGCATCGCTCGGTCGTCCCTGGACTCAATATATTATTGACACAATACAATGAGCCATTTTTCCAAGACCATCTCCTTCCATTAGGCACTCTGAGGGAACCCAGAAGTGCTTATGAACGCGGAGATATTATTGTCGTCAGTAAGTGTCCTGAGCATCTTACAGAAGAAGAGAAAGATGATTATCTCACACTACTCAAGCCTACTAAAAAACAAAAGGTATTTTTTACCAAGTATAAGTATCAAGATCCTTATTTTATGTACGATCCCAGTACACGCATAAAACTTAATAAGGACTCACACGTCATTCTAATTTCGGCTATCGCAAAAGTCGACTATCTACAGCTCCACCTCGAGTCCATAACCAATGTAGACAACGTCGTAAAGTTTGAAGATCACCATTATTTTTCTGATCTAGAACTGGAGCAATTCAAAAAAATCTACGATAACATCGGTGAGGAAAATGCCTTTTTCTTAACCACTGAAAAAGATGCTATGCGTCTAGACCTTCATCGTGCCTATCTGATGGAGCATCAAATTCCCATATTCGTATTGCCTATAGAAGTAGAGTTTCTTGAAGATGAGGAGGGCTTTCAAGAAGCGATAAAAGAGTTCTTGACGGAGTTTAAAGTGTAGGTCACCTCAAACATCCTTTTATTTTCTACTGCAACGAAGTGAAATGGAGATATCTCCGCCTTGTTGTGGAGAACTTATTCTAATCCTCCTTTTCTATCTTCTTTTGAAGAGAAATTAAGTAATACCTAGACAACTAATTATCTCCCAATTTTTTGCATTGCCAAAAAAAATCCGTAAAAAAACGCTAGTTGTTTAAAAAGCGTTAAGGAAGCATATGAATGTGTAGTAGCGATAATGTCAAAAGTTTCATATGGTATATTTTGCTTACTACTGGCTCTATTTCAGCATAAAGACTTTTGCAACCTCCAAAGCAGAGAAAAAGGTCGGAAGAGTACATATTCTATTTATCGATAATGATGCTTTACTAAAACAACTTTTCTCATCCGGTCATTCACTCATAAAACAAGTCTATCTTAGGTTAAACTGGTTACTGAGGACCTATGTCACAGCAGAGATACAGCCCCTATTCATATAAATACAATAAGCCTTATTTTTGCTAGCGTATGAGAATTGGGTTGGTACTCTTTATATGGGCTCTTTTGAGTTGGCCGCTTGTAGCGCAGGATACGATGACACAGGATGTCGTCTATCCGCATCATCGACAAGGTGATCTTGGCAATTTGGCGATAGATAGGGCGGATGTACTTAGAGACAGTACAGTAGATGTGCATACGGCCGTGCGCCGCTATACGGTAGCCCATAATGATAGTCTCAACCTACGCAAGGGATGGATCAGTACTTTCTATAAGGACCCCAACCATTTGTATTCTATCAGCACAAAAGATTTTAGCTTAGGGCTTAATGTGTATTTTGATTTGAGATTTGGGAGAGATCTATCTACTGATCAAAATATCTTTCTCAACAAGCGGGGCATTGAGCTCTTTGGCAGTTTAGATAACAAACTCTATTTCTACTCTGCCTATGAAGAAAATCAATCCAACTTTCTTGAATACAGACTACCGCTAATTGACAACTATGGCGCTATACGTAGCAGAGGCAACTACAAACCTTACACGAGCAGTATACTAGATGGTGTAGAAGGTTTTGACTATGGTTTTGCGACGGCTTATCTCGGTTACAAACTCTCTAAACATGCACGATTAGAGCTCGGCCACTCCAGACACTTTATAGGTAACGGGATTCGCTCCTTGCTCTTGAGCGATGAAACCAACAACTATTTCAATGTCAGATTGGAAGCAAAATTTTGGAAAGTTCACTATCAGAGCATCTTCGCTGAGTTGTCTTCAATATCTGCAAGATTTAATAGAGGCAATCAACTCTTGCCCAAAAAATATATGGTTAATCACTACTTAAGTGTTAAGCCATTCAAAAATATGGAGGTGGGTATCTTTGAAGCCATTGTCTTCTCACGGGAAAATCAATTTGAATTACAATATCTTAATCCAGTAATTTTCTATAGAACGCTAGAGCATCAGCTAGACAGCCCTGACAATGTACTACTCGGCGTGAATGGCAAGTGGAATCTCTTCAAACATGTCTCTCTCTACGGACAGTTCTTATTAGATGAATTTAGATTCAATCAATTCTTTTCGGGAGAGGGCTGGTGGGGCAACAAGTTTGCCCTACAGCTAGGCTTAAAATATTATGATGTATTAGGCCTTGCAAATTTGGACATGCAGATAGAGTACAACAGAGTACGGCCATTCACCTACACTCACTGGCAACAGTTGGAGGGCTTTGAGGAATTAACTGTTTCAAATTATAGTCACTTTAATCAATCCCTAGCGCATCCGCTAGGTGCCAACTTTACCGAGTTTATTTTCCAAGTACGCTATAGGCCCACTCCACGCCTTTCTACGGCCCTACGCTATGTGTCTGCAAATCAAGGGAGAACTTTAGAATTTAATGCAGGAGAAGACGTACTGCTAGACAACGGCACTAGAAGCTCAGATTTTGGTCAGAATCAAAACCAAGGACTCCTCACCTCTATCAACATACTTCGTCTACAGTTTTCTTATGAACTCACCAGAAAACTCTATTGGGACGTCGAGCTGCTTATGCGTAATGAGTCTAATACGGAGACAGATCTTTCTTCTCAATACATTGGGACAGGATTGAGGTATAATATTAGTCAGACGACGGTGGACTATTAGAATCTTAATAATAGCTACAGTACAAGATATTGGTAATCGTTAATTCAAAATTTCATTGCAACAATTACTATATTCGTTACTATGAACAGCAGCCATAGACATATCTTACAATTCACCGCTACTATCCTCGTTATCTTCTTGGGTGCCAATAGCTTGACAGCGCAGTGGTTTTCTGCAGAGGCCTTCAGGCTAGATGGAATAATAATGCGTAATGAACTTAACGAAAGCACAAACTTAACACGGTATACTCAAGAAATTAATGGATTAGATACGACCTTCTTATCCAATCAGTTTGTTGGAAATGAGCAAGGGACACATAGAATTTCTACAATGAGCGCAGGCGGAATTATAAGGTTACATCTCCCACTCAAAGAAAAAATAACTTTCAGCACAGGCTTGGGAATTTCGGTGCAAAACATTTTTTACAGAAGAAACACTAGCTTGACCGATACGATTTTAGTATCCTCCAATGAAATAGAGAGTTTATCACTTGATGATTTTAATGCAGTCTTACAACCCTTTCCGTTTATATGTGACGATTTTAATGGCTTTATATTGGGTGGAAATTTTAGCATAAGAGAACCAAGAACTTTTTATACACTCATTAACCTCTCTATTCCATTTAACCTACAATACCAGTTAGTTGAAGATAGATTGGATCTGAGAGGAGGCATATCCATAAATATTCCCATTTACAATAGCATACGCTATCTGGAGACACATACTAGAAATTTCAATTTTGACACTGAAGAATCAGTGAGATGTGGTCTAGTAGATGCACGAACTGAAATCAGTGGTTCTAATCTTGCTTCGCTTTCATTAGCAGGTTCGCTAGGCTTGGATTTCAAAATAAAAGGACGTGTCCGTACCAACTTTTCTTTAGTTAAAAATCTTACCTCTATCAACAAGGCTGTCACCACTGACAGAATGGAGTTACCCTTGCGCTATCGGCCAATCTCTATACAAGCAGGTATATCAATTGATCATATCAAAAAAGAAAACATAGAAAAAAAGAAGACCAATTATATGCTTGGAAGGAGAGAATAATAAAACTTATCTACTATAAAAAACAACTTATGCGCAACTTATTAACTGTTATAATACTACTGGCAACCTTGTCACTTATTGGTCAAGAATACAACGATTGTAACGATGCTTTTTCTATCTGTGGAGACACCGTGTTTACCTTTGCTAATATGACGACCTCTTCAGGAGGCAATGACTATCCTCTCGACAATCTATGTGTTGATATTGAAGCTGCACCCATTTGGGTAGAATGGACTATGGAAGCAGCTGGCTCTCTAACTTTTGTATTGACACCAACTAACGAGGGGGATGATCTCGACTTCATAGTATTCGAAGTCACAGGAGAAGTATGTGACGAGATGACTGCCATCAGGTGTATGGCCTCAGGTGAGACTATCGGCTCCCCATCTGAAGCCTGTATGGGCCCTACAGGATTAGCAGAGGGCGAAACTGATGCTACAGAATTTGCAGGTTGTGATGGTGGCTCCAACAATTTCCTAGCACCCATCCAAACAAATGTAGGAGATAGATATGTAATGCTTGTTAACAACTTTAGTGTATCTGGCCTCGATTTTCAATTAGAATTTGCTGGTGCCAAAATTTCAGATTGTGGCTCCACCTCTATCCACGATCAAAAAATCGACAAACAACTCTTCTTTGTTACTCAACACAACTCGGAACTCCAAATCAACTTTGTAGACAATATTTCTCAGCCTGTCCAACTAGAGATCTACAACCTGTTTGGCCAGTTAATACATACAGATCTTGTCTTAGATGACATCAAGACTATAGATGTATCTAATGTTCAGACTGGGTCATATCTTATTAGGATACAGAAAGGAGACGTGGTAAAAACGAAGAGAGTTTTTGTTGTGGGTAGTTAATGACTTGATTGATATTTTATTAAAAGTATGATCGCTGGGGTAATCCCGTGCACCAAGTAGAAAATCAGCCTATAGATGAAAGTGCTATATATTGGGATGGCCGATCCAATGGCGTAGATTGTCTGGCAATTATGCTATGCGTATCGTATAGAGATTGCCGACGCGTGTGGAAAACTAGAAGTGCAGCGAGGCAGTATTACTCTAGTCCGTTAGGAAAACTAATTATATAATCTTAGATGAGAGACTACAAGTGTGTATACTTATAGTCTCTCTTTATTTTTGAGGCATATCTTAAGTAGATTCTACTTTCTTGCCTCAATACTACTGGGTATACAAGATTTGGTTGTACCTTATTCCAAATTACAAAAAGTCTGATGGCCCAAAACAAAAAAACCTCTCCTCTAGAAATCTTTATGGTTGTCTGTTGTGCCCTAGGCATTACCCTAATAATCTTACCTAAGTTTATAGAAACCACAATGGATCTGGCAACGATAGGTATGGCCATTAATGGTATCGGCATCTTTGCTTTCCTTAGAGTCATGTCTAATAAAAGTAAGATACCCAATGAATAAACGTGTATGTATTTTCTGCGGAGCCAATACAGGAAACTCATCAGAAATCATCCAACAAGCGCTCGTGCTTTGTGACCTGCTCATCGCGGCGGGCTACGATTTGGTGTATGGCGGTGGCGAAATTGGTCTAATGGGACTGTGTGCTAATCGTTTTATTGCGAGTGGCAAAGCTGTCATAGGGATCAGACCACAAAAATTGATCACAGATGAAAACTCGCATAGTGGCCTGACAGAACTCATCGTCGTAGAAACGATGTCAGATCGTAAGAATAAAATGATAGAACTGAGCGATGTTTTTATTGCACTGCCGGGCGGAACAGGCACCCTAGATGAAATTATAGAAACGTATACGCTTCATAAGATTGGATTTATAGACAAACCGTCTGGTGTACTCAATACTGAAGGTTATTACGAAGGACTCAGAATATTATTAGACAAGATGGAAGACAAAGGCTTTCTCAAAACAACTGCCAAAAACAAACTGATTGTAGCGGATACACCTGAGGCATTAATGACGAAGATGAATTTGGTGTAGTCAAAATTAAAAGGACTCAGTATATAAAAAAAGGAGTCTATGCACATTTACACAGACTCCTTTCATTTATTTTCTTGCTGAGAGTTACTTACTAAAAGTAATCGGAATTCTTGCTCTGTGCTTTTCCCAAGCAACAACGAGATCTACACCACTACCCTTTTCTTCGAAAATGATATTGAGAATTTCTAGGTCTTCTGAATCCATTTCTACCTGGGCCGTATAAGTCAAGACATCTTTTGATTCATCTCGATTAGCAGCACCCCAAGCAGGTCTATCACTACTAAAGATAAAATCCCAAGAAGACTCGTTGACCATAGCATATAGATTATAAGTGCCTCTACGCAGCTTTTCTCCGTTGATCATAACATCAGAGTAGAAAGTTACTTCTGTAGACTCGTTAGCGCCTACTCTCCATACTTTTCCATATTCTAGTAATTCTCCGAAGACTTTTCTACCTTTTTTCTGAGGTCGACCGTAAGTTACTTTTACTTTAGGGTCTGCTCCTTCCAGTTCATCGGCTTTTAGATAATTTTGGAAAGCAGAGTTCCTTGGGTAATGCACACGATCCATAGGACTCTTATCCATAGGATCCATCATTACTGGATTCATCCCAATCGGTAGACGCGTTCTGACGTTATCCCATTCCATAACTAAGTGGGCTTGCTCATCATCGATACGCTGAAAAGTCATAGATAGATTCTCCTTTGATTCTGGAAGTGTCTCGGTCATTACTTTAACCTTGGCCACCGTTTGCTCCATATCTCTATTTTCTGAGCCCCAGATATTGTTCTGTGATGAGACATGTATCATCCAGTGATCCTTCTGTGGTACAGCAGAAAGCGTATAAGTGCCCCTAGGGACAGTAGTGCCATCCATATCTACAGCGTTATACAAGGTCAATTCTGTAGCCTCGTTGGCACCTAATCTCCATTCTTGTCCATATGGAACTAAGGCTCCGAAGATATCTCTATCCTTCTTAGCTGGACGGGAGTACATTATTCTCATCTGAGGTCTCTTTGTTCTGTCATCTCCAGTAAGATAATTTCTCCAAGCAGCATTGGCTGGGTAATAGGCCATATCCAGAGGGCTTTTATCTATTTCGGCCCACTTAGAATCTTTCTGAGCATTAGCTTGTGTTAGACTCAAGAGCATACCCATTGCTAGAGCCATAATTAAAGTAAAGTATCGCATTTTATTGCTTTGTTATTAAGTAATAGGATAGTCTGTGCTCATCTGCACAAACAAGACCCAATTATAACCAAAAGGATAAATAAAGGTTGTCGTCTATAAGAGGTATGTCCTTATCAAAGTACGAAAGAATCGAAAGCAAGGAATTTTCAATTGACCTAAAGTCGCTATGTAATTGAATACAGGAAATGAGTGACAGTAGTGAGTGGTTGCAGGTCAATTATCCTTAATCACCTTCGCCATCTCCTCTTTGGTCATATTAACACCAACAATTTTGCCTTGAGGATTGATGAGATACTTAGTCGGCAAGTCTGTAACTTGGTATTTGAGCGCTAGGGCATCGGTGGCCACTAGTCTCGATGTCCGCATGATATGATACGGCCATCTGAGACCATCTTTAGCGATAGCTTTTTTCCAAGTCCTATCATTTTTCTCGAGAGCCACAGAGACAATCTCCAACCCTCGACTATTATACTGGTCATACAGGGTTACAAGATTAGGGTTATCTCTTCGACAGGGTGGACACCAAGATCCCCAGAAATCCAGCAGTACGTATTTTCCTCGGAGATCAGAAAGCTTAAAAGCAGAACCATCTATTAAAGTAGCTTCAAAATCTGGTGCAATTTTATCTTGGTTACTTGCTGGTGTACGCATCTTAAAATACAATAGTACAGCTAGTACCAAGACGCAAAGAATAAGGAATATTGATCTTTTCATAGGACTAAGTCATAGGTGATTCATTATTAAATATAGCAGAAAAATCTCTTGCTATATTGGGGAGAACTTTCTTGAAAGCCGTTTGATGCTTAAAGTACAAAGTAATCAATACGGGCATAGGGTCTATCTCTGAAAACCCTAAGGTACCCAGTATCTGCTGACGATTCTGTGGAGATATCTGATCTATTTTAGCCCATACGTCATCTGATAAGGTGGGATAAGTCTCCTTAGGATGCGCAGATATAAAAGCCTCTGCAAAAGCATGAAAACCTACATCATAGTGATGACTCGGCTGCATCATCGCAGCCTGCACGTGCTCGAGAGATAAGATGATCACGCCATCTTCTGCATGCGTTTCCATCGTATGCAAGAACTTATTCATCGGTGTAGGAAAAGGATGCTTATATAGAATGATCCTATCAAAATGCTTTAAAGTAAATTCCTTTCTTCCCATCGTTAGCGATACAGGAATTTGGGATATCATACACTTAACATCATAGGGGACCTCCATATTTTCTGTCTCCATACCCTTAGCGATAAATTCCTTCCCTTCGGTAAACAACAACAACCGTTTGTGAAATTCATTTTTTACCTCTGGGGTCATGTGGTCATAATCGGGATTGACTTGCGACAACAACTTTGTTACTTGCGGTTCTAACTCGACAGGTCGTCTGCTGAGCCACCAATAGTTGATCTGTGGAGAAAAAAGGTAAATCAAAATTAGAGCAACTGCTGGGACCAAGCCCCAAAACAGATAATTCTCTAATGGATATTTAAAGGCCAAATACCCTATTGCAAAAGCCATAAGGATAAAAGGAAAAGCAATAACATTAGCAAGTTTGTGAATAGTCATCTGTACAATCTAACGAGGGGTATGGTTACATTAATATGCCATTTACTGGTTTTATAGCAGGAGGTATATCTTCTTCTCCTAGCATTTCTCTCAGATCTATCTCTATCGTACGGCAGAGTGCAAGCATCGGGATATCATTACCCAAGCCCTCAAAGGGATTCTCAGAATAATCTCCAACCAACTCCATCATAATAAAGACCCAAGCTACAATACAACCAAACGGAATTGCCAACCAAGTCGCTGACTCTCCAAGTTTATGGAATTCTGTTATCATTCCAAATGGCAACAAGAACAAAAATACATTTGTAAAAATCTGACTTGCATTCGCATACTGTCTAGGTAGCGGAAACTTCTTAATTCGTTCGCATTTGCCTTGATGGGTATAGAAAGCCCGTAAAATATTTTGCAACTCCATATGTCGAAAATCATCCACAAGATCTAATGTTCTCAACTTATGTAATTGAGTTGCTTGGTAGTCTAATATTTGGGTAGCTGTATTAGTGAAATTGATAAGATCTTGATACTCATTCTGGGGAATAAGCTGTTTCAAATTCTGTTCTGTATTATGATCATTTATTAAGCCTACGCCAAATCTCTCCATTCTTTTTTTGGTACTCTTTGCAGACCATCTGCCTTGAGAAATGTGTTCCCAGCTTGTCGGTATCAAAAGTTGACTACGTAAGGCATAGAGCCAAGCCAAATGTCTGTAAACGAGTACTCGGACTTCTTCTTTTATTATGCTTTTTTCTACATCAGTTTCTGTAAAAATATTAGAAACGTAAGCCTTGACCATAGAACCCCAGGTACGACTATCATTAATTATGCTACCCCATATTTTCCTTGCTTCCCACAGCCTGTCATAAGCTTGGTTATTTTTGAAGCCTACATAAAATGCCACAGCTGTACCTATTACAGAAATCGGCAACCAAGGTATCTCTACCCAATTGTCATGAAACACCGAGTGCATGACATACACAAAAAGAGACCAGACTAAAAAAACTGTAAAATTAAATCCCGTAAAACGGATTATGGAAATAAGAGGAAACTTCTTGCGTACATACATCTAATAGTAATTTCAATTTTTATAAATCGAACTTTTACGAATTTTCAGAGCAGATCAATTTTCCTATTACAGCCTAGCTGTGTGACCAATCGTAATCACCGATTTTGATCAAGCAGGCTTTGAGTAAGTCTATGCAATCTTGCAAATCTTTTTTGCTCGCCATTTCTATAACTTGATGTAAATATCTACAAGGCACCGAGATACCTCCTGCTATACTGCCACCATTAGCATGGCGCTGTAAACCTGCCGTATCTGTGCCTCCCTTAGGTAAGACTTCTAACTGATAGTCTATCTTACTTTCCTTGGCCACTTCCTTCATAAATCTGACCATTCTATAATCGCAGACAGTCATTCCGTCAAGCACTTTTATCGCCGCACCCTTACCTAAGTCGGTTATGTGCTCATGTGGAGCAGAACCGGGTACATCACATGCCAAAGTCACATCGAGGTTGATAACCATATCAGGATTGATACCAGAGGCAATGGCTGTCGCTCCCCTAAGTCCTATTTCTTCTTGGACCGTAAATACGGCATAGAGATCTGTAGACAATTCTACGTCCTTTAGTTCCTTGAGGGTCTGCACCAACTGATAGCAACAGATTCTGTTATCAAGAGATTTAGAGTTGACCATATCGCCCATCTCTATAAATCCGCGCTCTCTTGTAATCGGATTGCCGAGTCCAACAATCTTCTTAACCTCTTCTGCAGGTAATCCTGTATCGATATAGTAGTCCTCGATTTTAGGATTTTTAGCTCTCTCCTCAGCACTCATAATGTGAATAGGTCGAGTACCCATAACCCCTATGATATCTTTAGTACCATGGATGATAACTCTTTGTGCCGTCAATGTCTTGGGGTCAAATCCGCCTAAGGTGTGAAACTTGATAAAGCCATCGTCATCGATATGGGTCACCACAAAAGCTATTTCATCCATATGAGCAGCCACAACCGTCTTTTTTTGAGTAGGGCTCTGCTTGACGGCGACAAGATTACCCATCGCATCGATATAGGTCTCATCGACATAGGGTGCAACAGCTTTCTCTAAATATGCTCTTATTCGATATTCGT
Source organism: uncultured Saprospiraceae bacterium (assembly GCA_937969415.1). Lineage (GTDB taxonomy): Bacteria > Bacteroidota > Bacteroidia > Chitinophagales > Saprospiraceae > RFSX01. The sequence continues at coordinate 12,051 of CALBWK010000151.1, forward strand.
GGCCAGGAGCACCAGGCACTTGGGTAATTTCTTCGAGTAATTTTATGTCTATCATGGGTTTTTTCAATTTGCCCAAAATTAAGCCTATTCATGCATATTTAGGCTATAGTAACTAGGTGTAACTCACCTTTGAAAATGCGTTCATTCAGGAGTTTCTAGACAAACCAGAAAACCAACTTCCTCTCAGATATTAGCGAATTCTCGAAAAAAGCAGTCTCTTGCGCAACTCTAGGTACTACACCACCCTATTGTACTAACTTTGCTAACGGCTATGAGTGTAATCAGACAATTTGCAGGACAAACAGTCATCTATGGTATCGGATCGGTACTCTCGAGGATAGTCAACTACCTTGTCATTGTCATCTTACTGACCTATCTACTGGGTGAGCAGACGGGCGAATTTGGTACTTATGCCTACTTCTATGCCTATGCGACTGTGCTGGTGACTCTATTCTCTTTTAGGCTGGATACGGCTCTTTTTAGATTTGGCAATAAGAATGAAAACCTCAATCACGCATTTAGCACTTCACTAACTCTTGTATTAGGCGCAGCTATCTTGTTGGTGCTCATTGGTACTTTTCTTTCTCAACCAATCGCCAATCTTATAGGCTTCCCCAATGAGGCACGCTATGTACGGTGGATGGCTTACGTCATCGCCTTTGATGTCGTCAATCTCTTACCCTTTGCCAAACTGCGCCTGACCAATAAAGCAAAAGCATTCGCAATCTATAAAATACTGAATGTCGCCATTATGGTGAGTTTGGTTCTGATATTTCTGATTCTCTTTCCAAAGCTGCGAGCACTAGGATGGGATTGGCTGCCAGTGCTGCCTGGTCTTATCGACTGGATGTTTATCGCCAATCTCATTGCCAGTGCAGCTTTATTTCTATTGCTCCTACCACAACTCAAAAATTACTCTCCACAAGTTGATCGTAGCTTGGCTAACAAGATGTTGCGCTATGCTTTTCCTCTCGTTATCGTCGGAATGGCCAATGGATTCATTCAATTTTTTGGTGTGCCACTGCAGAAAATGTTTCTCGGAGACGATGTGTATAACAATCTAGAAAATGCAGGGATCTATGATTTTACCCGCCGTGTAGCAGGCTTGTTTGTTTTATTTACAACGGCTTTCAATTATGCGGCAGAGCCATTCTTCTTCAACAACTCAAGTAAAAAGGATCGCAAAGAATTATATGGGACCATCTGCCGGCTATTTGTGCTCGTTAGTGGTATCGTTATCCTAGGATTATACTTAGGTCTAGACCTCATCAAATATCTAGCAGATAGCAACTACTGGGGCAGTCTTCATTTGTTACCGATACTCTTGATGGCCTATCTTTTTCTAGGCATCTATTATAATGTATCTATCTGGTATAAGCTGGCAGATAAAACAAGCTATGGAGCAATGATCTCTATCATAGGTGTGGTTATAACTTTGATCGTGAGTGTTGTATTTCTACCACGGATTGGTTTTGCGGCTTCGGCGTGGGCAGCACTACTCACTTATCTTGTAATGCTCATTATCGGGTATGTTACCGGGCAGAAAAATTATCCTATCGCCTATCCTGTGACGCCAATAATTAAAGACGTAATGGTGATTAGTGGAATACTCCTGATAGCGTATTGGGTGAGAGAGGAAGCCAGTGTCGTCGTGAAGTACGCAGCAAATTTTGTAATGCTTAGCGGGTATCTCATATATGTATGGATGACAGAAAGAGATGAGTGGAAGAGGATGTTTAAATTAGGTTGATTGGGCTTCGTGAAAAAAAGTTTTTGTTGATGCAAATTTGCCATCCACCCGAAACTGATGATTCGGTTCACTCACTTCAAAGGTCTCTCCATTTGCGCAGAGACAGCGTTCAGGAGCATTAATGCTAGCAATTAACAATAACATCTACACCAACACTAGTCTTGACAATTAGGAAGACTGGATCCTAGTCTTAATAATAATTTACTTCGTCACCACATAAGCTCAATTTAACTTGATCGATGTTTATGTCGTTTATCTTATCAATCCTCTAATCCTCTAATCCTAAAAATTCAAATTCTGACAATTAGGCATAGAGGGTTGCTAGACGTCGAGCCTGCCAAACACAAGTGGGCAGCGGGAGCGGCACAGAGCAGAGCCTTTGTTTGGCTAGCCTTTTTTGCGAACTTTTTTTGGCAATGAAAAATAGTGGGAGATATTAATTAGAAAATGATTTAGCTCGGTTCACTCACTTCAAAGGTCTCTCTCCATTTCAGTCGAGACAGGCTTTTAGGACCTTTGATGCAGCGGAGCTGCACCGTTCGTTCATTACATGAAATAGGTCATCAAGTGATCCTTGATCGCCACACGATTCATAATCCCGTATACGATTAAGGCGATAACCGCGACGATAAAAAAAGTTTTGAACCTCTTCCAAGCCAGATGGTTCTTTTCACGCATCGTCTTGTACCTGTGTCTGCTTGTATAGGACAAATTATTTTGTTTTGGTGAGCTGAGCGATTCTCTTC
>CALBWK010000152.1 GCA_937969415.1 uncultured Saprospiraceae bacterium
GCTACGCCAACTAAAATCTAAACTGCTAATCACAGGCGGAAAATAAATAATCCCCTATATTTAGAGTATTACAAGTGCATCAAAAACTAGAAGCGTGGCAGAACACAAACTGAACATCAACGGAAATCAGAAAACGGTAAATGTAGCGGATGACACCCCATTACTTTGGGTGTTACGAGATCATCTTAAACTCAAGGGTACAAAGTTTGGCTGCGGGATAGCACAGTGTGGAGCTTGTACCGTACACATAGATGGTGTCGCTATGCGGTCTTGTGTCCTACCTGTATCGCAATTAGGAGACCAGAAAATCACAACAATAGAAGGCATATCGGAGGAAGGCACTCACCCTGTACAAGAAGCATGGCTAGAGCACGATGTGGCTCAGTGCGGCTATTGTCAAGCAGGACAAATTATGACTGCTACTGCTCTTCTAAATGACAATCCCAACCCTTCGGACAAAGAGATACGATCGGCAATGACGGGTAACATCTGTCGATGTGGTACCTACACCAGAATTAAATCTGCTATCAAAACAGCATCTAAAAAATTGTAGCCAACATCCTCAATTACACTTATCATCAACAAATTCCTTAGAATAAAGAAGTAATTCAATGTCAACTATAAAAACCTCATACAATAGAAGAAACTTTCTCAAAGCCAGCACTGCAGCTGGAGGAGGGTTTCTATTGGGATTTAGCTTCCTTGCAGGCTGCAAATCAGAAGCTGAAGTCGTCGCTAAGATCAGCAAACTAGTGATGCCTGATCAGTGGTATGATATGAATGCATTTCTTAAGATAGGTGACAATGGAGTCGTTACCATTTTTTCTGCTAATCCAGAAATAGGTCAAAATATCAAAACGTCTATGCCTATGCTTGTTGCGGAAGAGCTCGACGTGGATTGGAAAAATGTTGTTGTAGAACAAGCCCCTTTGGATACCAAAAAATACAAGCGTCAACTCGCAGGTGGCAGTCAGTCTATACGCCAAGGTTGGGAGAGCCTGAGAACTGCAGGAGCGACAGCACGTCGTATGCTCTTAGAAGCAGCAGCAAAAAAACTAGAGGTACCAGTCAATGAATTAACGACTGTACAAGGGATTATTCATCATAATAATTCTGGCCAGCAAATAGGCTATGGAGAAGTCGCCTCAGCAGCAGGACAAATTGAAGTCCCTGAAGAAATAACACTTAAGGATCCCAAAGACTTTAAAATTATTGGTCAGTCTACAAAAAATGTAGACGGCAGAGCAATCGTGACTGGTCAACCTATTTTCGGGATGGATTATGAAGAGGAAGGAATGCTCTACGCAATGGTACTCCACCCGCCTGCTTTCGGTATGGAATTGCAATCCTTTAATGAAGCAGAAATAAAAAACCTATCTGGAATTGTAGATGCCTTCGCTATAGAAACAGATTTCTTTAAAGAATCTAGATTTCTAAAAAATGCTTTCCTCAAAAACTCTATGATTGCGGTCGTAGGGAATTCAACTTGGGAAGTAATGCAAGCCAAAAAAGCTATCAATGCTCAGTGGACAAAATCAACTACAGGAGAAAGTACTGAAGATCACAACGCCGCGCTTTCGGCCTATATCGCAGCGCAAGGAGAAGCGGATAGATTAGATGGTGATACAGAAAAGGCATTCAGTGAAGCGAGTAAAATAATAGAGAGAACCTACTCAGCTCCTTTCTTGGCACACAATACGATGTCGCCGATGAATTTCTTTGCAGATGTCACTGAAACCAGTGCTCGCTTTGTAGGGCCTATCCAGACGCCAGAAATTACTTCGAAAGAATTATCAAAAGCCCTCAACATTCCTCTAGAAAATATTACCGTGGAGATGACGCGTATGGGTGGAGGATTTGGCAGAAGATTATATGGTGGCTTTCTCTTTGAATCCGCACTCATATCCCGTAAGGTTGAGCGACCAATCAAGCTTCTTTACACACGAGAAGATGATATGACCAAAGGGACTTATCGACCAGCTTATAAGGTCCAATACAAAGCGGCACTCGATGACAACAATAATATGACGGCATTTAGTGTCAAAGGAGCGGGCATCCACGGCGGGCCTGTCTGGGCCAATAGATTTCCTGCCGGGGCTGTGGCCAACTACCGCTCTCAAAATGGCTCTATAGAATCTAATATTTCGACAGGGGCTTGGAGAGCACCGAAGTCCAATTTTATTGCTGGTGCAGAGCAGTCTTTTCTTGATGAAGTGGCAGAAGCGGCTGGCAAGGACCCTATACAATTCAGATTGGATCTATTCGAGTCCGCCAAAAATAATCCAGTAGGAAAAGACAATGATTATAATGCTGAGCGCTATGCAGGTGTCCTCAAACTAGTTAAAGAAAAATGTGGATGGGAGAATAAAGACGCTAATATCCACAGAGGCGTCGCAGCCTACTACTGTCATAATACTTATGTGGCCCAGGTAGTAGATATGGTCTTCCGAGACAATAACCCTGTCATCAAAAAAGTATGGTGCGCTGTAGATTGTGGCATCGTAGTCAATCCTGTCGGTGCCAAAAATCAGATCGAGGGCGGTGTCGTGGATGGCATAGGCCATGCGATGTTTAGTGGGCTAACTTTTGAAGACGGCGTACCGCAGCAATCTAATTTCCACCAATACAAAATGATCCGACACAACCAAGCGCCTCTAGAGATAGAGACCTTCTTTGTAGATAATGGTATTGCCCCTACTGGCTTAGGCGAGCCTGGCCTCCCTCCTGTGATGGGTGCACTGGCCAATGCATTGTATCAGGTGACAGGTAAGCGTTTCTATGATCAACCCTTTGCTGATCAGTTGGAGGAAGTTGGTTAAGAGAAAAATATTAATTAACTCTACCTAAAAATGGCCATTGACTTATGGTTAACCCCAGCAAGACATAAGTTTAATTCTAGACCTTATTGGCACAGGGAGGTATGGGTCCTGCCACTTATAGAAAACTAATTAGTCCTTGCTATCCTTCAGGAAAGGACAGATTACCTGACCTAGCAAGTTCGGCAGTATTTACAAAGTACAATCACAGCGCCTCCAAATCTGTCTT
>CALBWK010000153.1 GCA_937969415.1 uncultured Saprospiraceae bacterium
CACTAGGGATTTCCAAGGCCCTCAATATATAATTAGCCCTAATATGATCAACAGGCTGACCGTCTATATAGGCATTCCAGCCCTTGTCAGGCCCATACCAAACTTCCGAAAATACGGCCAATTGGTTTCCTATTGCATTAACGGAATAAGTCAGTTTATTGGGTTTATACTCCGAGAGGTTGATGGTACTGCCTCCTTTATCATACTGCGTTCCTTGCTTAAGAGTACTTTTAAATTCTTTATGAACTATAGCTTCTCCGAGCGGATCAAATTCATTTAACATCTGAATTTCTTCATCTGGTGTATTGACATATTTGACAGCATTGACAAACCAAGCATTACCTAGAGCGGCGGAATTAAGTCCCACTTGCTCCTTTTGAGGGGAGCCAGAAATAACATATTTGGTATTCAGCATATTGAGCACCTTGTTGTTGTTCTTGACGATATGGTAATCTATGATGTCTTGGAACCTTTGCAATTTCGCTGCATGGTATCCACCTATCGACTTATGGAAATAACTTGCAAATGAAGAATTGAAAGGATTGGCGCTACTATCAAATACGCGGTAATGTGGATCTGGGTCTGATAAAATCTGCTTGTCCACTTGTCGCGGTGTATAATTAGCTTGATACCTTCTTTCAGAAACATAATTGTCAGAGCTCACATATCGTAAGTTGGTGAGGTACAAGTCCCCAAATGAAAAGACACCCACAATAACAAAGAGAATTATATTATTGATGAATCCCTTTGCATAAGCCCAAATAGCTGCAAGACAAATGCCCATCAAGATTGCCGAACGCAGAGCACTCGAACGCAACATAGCTGCTCTATCATCAACTAGTACATCTATATCAAACCCATTCTGAGCTAGACGAGCATCACCAGAAGAACTCAGGTCAAAAATACCAGGCCCAATAAAGCCCAATAAGACTGTAAATAGTATAAAACCACCACCAGCTATCAATACCTTCTTGATAGGTAGTTCTTTCAGATTAACTAGACTCTGCAGTCCGAGGGCTGCCAATAAGGGAATTATGATCGCTGTCACTGAGAGTATGGAGTTAGGCGTTCTGAATTTATTGTAATACGGGAAGTAATCAAAAAATAGTCTATTCAGAAATTCGAAATTCTTACCCATTGATAACAGAAAGGTGAGCACAGCTGCTGACAGTACCCACCACTTAATCGTGTCCTTATATGTAAATAGCGCTATAAAAAAGAGAAAGAAAATAATGGCGCCAAAATAAATCGGTCCACTAGTAAATGGTAGACTCCCCCAGTACATAGGAGGCCGTATACTACGCGATGGAATATTATTCTTACGAAGCACCTTTGCAAATCCCGAATCACTGTCCAAAGGCTCTGAAGTAGAACCTCCATTGGCAAGAGGAATCCAGCTCTGTAACAAGTCCTCAGATCCATTACTCCAGTTCATCGCGTAATCCCAGGCCAAACCATCAACTTCACTGCTGCTTCCATTACCAGATTTTTGCTGGAGTATCGGCGCACCCCTCATTGTATCCTTTGAGTATTCGAAGATCGGTAGAGTCTTATTGGCTGTAGTGCCGACCGCGAGTAAGAGACCTATAGCAAGAAACCCAGATGCTTTGGCAAAGTCTACTAGCTCACCAGACTTTATTTTATTGATAAATACGGCAAGCACATAGATCATCAGAACCAATCCCAGATAGTAGGTCATCTGCGGGTGTTGAGATTTTAAGTTGATGGACATACCTAGTGTAAATACAATAGTCCCTAACAGATACTTGCTACGATAAGCTAGAAGCACACCGGCAATAATGAGCGGGCTGGCCATCAATGTAGCTATCTTGGTATTGTGTCCCGCATTAAGTAGGACGAGATTATTGGTGCCAAAGGCAAAGGCGACGGCCATAAACATCGCCAGCCAGGCATTGACTTTTAGCAAGAGCAAAAGGATATAAAACAAAATCATCCCTGTCATAAATTTGCCGACTTCATTAGTGAAGCCTAGACTCAAAATCTTTCTAACATAGTCGATAGGGCCATTGGCTTGCTTAAACCAAATGTAGTAGGTCGGCATTCCGCCAAACATAGAGTTAGTCCATAAAGTAGACTCCCCAGTTTTCTCTTGATATTGCTTAGCCTCTTGAGCCATACCCTTCCACTGAAGCGTATCGCTCTGTTGGAGTTTCTGGCCTTGGAAAGCAGGCTGAAAATGGATGAAAGCACAGAAAAAGAATACGACTAGTGCAGCCAAATGAACTGCATATTTCTTTAGATGATCCATAATAGTGAACTAATAATCAATGAATTACAAATCTATTTTAATTTAATAGAAGATCACCACGATTAACTAGAAAGTTACAGTCGATTAATCCCCATATATTCTGACAACACGTTCATTATCAGTGACATAGCCTCTATACATACCAGCAGTATTGAAAGGCATCGAGATATTGCCCTTTTTATCTAGTGCAATCAGACCTCCAGTACCTCCAGCGTCTTTCATTCTACCGTGGATAACTTCTTGAGCAGCGGTATTGAGATCCTTATTGCCGTGGCGCATAGCTGCAGATACATCATAGGCAACGGCATATCTTATAAAGTACTCACCGTGTCCTGTACAAGATACGCCACAGGTTTCATTATCTGCATAGGTGCCTGCGCCTATTATGGGGCTATCACCTACTCTGTTATATCGCTTATTGGTCATACCACCGGTAGAGGTGCCAGCAGTTATATTTCCATCTTTATCCAATGCTACAGCTCCGACGGTCCCGTGTTTGCTTTCGGAGAGTTCAGTTAGATTCTTCTTTGCCTCTTTAGCTTCCTTTTCTTTGATCCGTTGTAGACTGTTCCAGCGTCTCTCGGTTCTGAAGTAACTTGGATCGACAGTCTGACAACCATTTAACTTAGCGAATGCTTCTGCGCCTTTGCCGACCATAAATACATGATCTGACTGCTCCATTACAGCGAGGGCTGCTGTAATAGGATTCTGAATGTTGGTTACTCCACCGACCGCTCCAGCGTTAAGCGTATTGCCATCCATAATTGAAGCGTCCATCTCATTGGTACCTTGATTGGTAAAGACTGCTCCCTTACCTGCATTGAAGAGCGGCGAATTCTCCATTAACTGAATGACGGCCACGACGGCTTCTTGGCTACTACCACCACCCTTCAGGATTTCCTCACCGATATCAAGTGCTTCATTCATCTTAGCCGTATAAGCTTGCTCTAACTCAGGCGTCATATTCTTCTTGAGGATGGTCCCAGCTCCTCCATGGATGACGAGTGCATAAGCAGATTGTCGTTTTTCGGTCGGCTCTGTTTTCGTTGGTTCTGGCGTAGGTTGACTATTACAAGAAATCAAGACTGCAAGAATTGGGAGTAAATAAAGTGTTTTCATATCAGTAGATTGAAAACTAAGATACAAGGGTTTCCCTAATCTCCACCTTTATGGTTGGTATCATAAAAAATGCAGAAGCTTCGAGGGCTTCTGCATTCAATCTATAATCTTTATACTCTTAGTTTACTGTTTGATAAACGGTAAAGTCTTGATTCCTTTGGCACTAGAAATTTTGAAAAAATACTGTCCAGAATTCAGGTGTGCTAGACTGAGACGAATATTATCTGTAGATGACAAATTAGCCTTTTGATTAAGGATGATTTGACCTATCGACGATAGTACCGAGATATCATAATTTCCAGCTTCTATATCTGAAACATTCACAAATAAGACATCAGCAATAGGGTTTTCAACTATTGAGATTTCACCCTCCAAAGTCTCATCTACAGAAGATATATTATCATTGATAATCAAAAACAAGTCGCTTTCAAAATCCGAAGCAGTATCACCATAATATTCGTATAGTAAGTCTATATCGCCATCATTATCAATATCTCCACTAGTCAATAAAATAATACCAGGAGGTGTAGTGAATTGAGACATCATTCCTTGTGAAAGGAAACCGCCACCCTCATTTTCGTAATAAAAAGGCACAAAATCGTAATAGCCCATTGGTTCCAACAGAACCATGTCTAAATCACCGTCATTATCAAAAT
>CALBWK010000154.1 GCA_937969415.1 uncultured Saprospiraceae bacterium
CCTATTGATGATACCCAATGTCCTCATCCAAAATATCATAAGCGAGAGAGCTAACCGAAAAGTGATCATAGAAGCAGATGTTGCAAAGTCCTATGGGCAGCAACAAAAAGCGATGCCACCGCTTCTAAGGATACCCTATACCATCAGTTATAAATCAAAAGATGGTAAAAAGTTTTCATCTAAAGAAGGCACTTTTACATTTACGCCTACGGATACTGAAGTCAATTGTCATCTCAAGACAGACACCAGAAAACGGAGCATCTACGAAGTAGTTGTCTACGAATCAGAGATGAAGATCAAAAGTGAGCTAGGTGATAGAAGGGTCTCCAATCGATCACACGCTGATCATACTTTTCATTACGATCAGGCATATCTTATTGTTGGTCTATCAGACCCTAATGGCCTATCCGATAACTCCAAGATTAGCATCAATGGAAAACCACTAGCTCTAAAAGGGATATCCTCTTATCAAAACGGCAATCTCAGATTTATAAAAACAGAAACATTCAATTATGAGCCAGGGAAGACAATGGATGTACTTGCAGACCTCCACTTTAAAGGTACCAAATCACTAATGGTGGAACCGGTGGGCGAACAGATGAAAGTCCAGTTAAATTCACCTTGGCAAGACCCTAGCTTTTCTGGTACGCGTCTTCCAGACAATTATGATATAGCCGATGGATTTACCAGCGTCTGGATCACCAATCAATATGCACACGACTATCCGACCAGTTGGTCAGATGATCAAAAAATAAGAAATAAAAACTATGGCTTCGGTGTAGATCTTATCCAGCCCGTCAATGAGTATGGCAAAAATACTAGGACTGCCAAGTATGCTCTGCTTATCATTTCACTGACCTTTGGCATCTTCTTTTTCTTTGAAATCCTACTCAAGAAAAAAGTGCACCCTATCCAATACATCTTAATTGGATTTGCATTGACGGTTTTCTATCTCCTACTGTTATCGATTACTGAGCATTTAGGATTCGACCTAGCCTATGTCATTTCCTCTATTGCGACGATTAGTCTCATTGTCAGTTACGCCAGTCATCTGCTCAGCTCTAGAAAATCTACCGCTATTCTCAGTCTCCTATTAAGCGGATTATTTGGATACATCTTTATCATCTTACAGATGCAGGACTTCGCCTTACTCGCAGGAGCCTTAGCTCTATTCACTGTATTGGCTATAGTTATGATGCTATCTAGAAAAGTCAATTGGTATGCCCTTAACCAACCTTTTAATCCAGTCACCTCATCAAAAACACTATGAAAAAGATAATAGCGCTAGCTGTATTGGGTAGCAGTTTTATTAGTCTGAAATTTTGGTATAAAACGGCAAGCGTAGAAGCGCTTGCCTTTATCCTCTTTCCTGTAACTAAAATTATTGAGTGGACAACAGGCAACTCTTCTACTCACCAAACTGGAGAAGGGTATCTATTTAGCAATTTGAATATTATTATTTCGAAATCTTGTTCGGGATTTAACTTCCTTCTGTTGTGTTCTGTAATGCTTCTGGTACACTTCATCACCAACTCAAAAGCTAGCTCCTCTAATGTACTCATCACCATAACTCTATTAGTAACCTCATATCTTTCCACGCTTCTAGCCAATTGCTCTAGAATTGTGTGCTCTCTAAAAATAGAGCAACAAAACCAAAATATCATTTCAGCAGATCTCTTGCATACATCGATAGGGATCTTCACTTATTTCTCTTTTCTCGTCGCCACATATTTACTAGTAGATCACCTTTACTTCAAAAAATTGTCCAATGCAAACACTACTCAATCCTAAATGGATATTTCTGGTGAACACCGTGCCCATTGTACTTGCACTTTTGTTTTTTGGTTATCAATTTCAGCTTATAGAACCTTTCCTTAATTCAGATAGTCAAGAACTTTGGAAGACTACGGGTTTGATTACGATTGGATTATTGCTTCTTGCAGCGATTGTAGGCTACATACACAAGCAACAAGACAAATCGTTATCCTATCTCTATGCAATACTAACTTTACTAGTTTATACCGTCTTTCTCTATTATCTAGATTCAGCCAACAACAGATTGATTCCAAGAGAAGTGGCAAGATGGAGACTCCTCGGCAATTGCAGTAATTATTTCACAACAGCACTAATGCCGACACTGGCCCACGCGTTACTGATCTTAATAATCAAACTAACCCCTAACCATAAAGAATCTAGCGCTTGGGGAAATTTCCTAGGTAGTCTTTGTATTCCACTTTTATGGTATTTTTTCTTACAATTAGCATTACCGTTTTGGCAATTTAATGCACGTCTTTTAGCAGATTATAATCTGAGATATGTTATTGGGCTGCCAGCCATAATTGCCTTCATTTTCTTTCTAGGACGCTGTTTTTACATAGCACTAATGAAAGCTACTGAAAACAGAAAACAAGATAAGTTCAATTATTTGTTTCTATTTACCTTACTCTTACCCATTATTGGTTTAATTCTGAGCATCCCGATAACTTGTTTTGGGGATTTTCAGAGCGGTTGGTTCTTTGGGCTATCCAGTTTAAATGGCATACTCCTTTGCTGGGAAGATAGCCTCAAGCCTAAATTGCGATTGACTATATTTTTAGGACGCTGTGCGCTGCTTACTTTCTCACTGTACTTCTTTCTGGTCTTCTTACCGTATCTACCCTTTTCATTAGCAGCCATCCTAATCTTTGGATTGGGTTTCTTGATGATCACACCTATCATCTTGACGGTTCTGCACTTCAAATCAATCAAAAAAGATTTCAATTTTCTTTCTACTCATTACTCCAAGAAGCGTCTATGTGCACTTGCCGCCTTAGCTTTTATGATTATACCTTTTGGTGTAACACTTAATTACTCTTGGCACAAACATAATCTGAACCAAGCGTTAGATTATGTATACCAATCAGATTACTCTGCCGCTAACACAATAAACAAGGACCACTTGCAAAAAACAATTGAATCCATTAGGGCAAGTAAAAGAAGATCAAATTTCTTTGACAGCAATAATACACCTTTTCTATCTGCTTACTATAACTGGTTGGTACTTGATAACTTAACCATATCAACAGAAAAAGTTGACAAGCTAGAGTCCATCTTTCTGGGCATCACTAGAGAAATTAAACCTTGGCGAAGGCCGCGACCCGGTCCACAACCGACAAAGGGTATAGACCTAACCAGCTACAAGGTCTCTAGTCAATATGACTCCGATGAGGGTGCTTATCGCAGTTGGATCGATTTAGAATTAACTAACAACTCCAATTCAAGATTGGGCGAGTATGCCACCACTTTTGAGTTGCCCACAGGGGCTTGGATTTCTGATTACTATCTATACGTAGGAGACAGGAAAGACTTCGGCCTACTTGCAGAGAAGCGGGCAGCTAAGTGGATCTATTCTACAATAAGAAATATCAATCGAGATCCTGGTATTCTCTATTATCTAAGTGGTAACAAAATAAGATTCAAGGTATTTCCTTTTTCGAAAGATGAGGTTAGAATGACTGGGTTTGAAATCTTACATAAGGAACCATTCGTCTTAGAGATAGATGGTCAACAAAAGCAGTTAGGCGAGCCGCATAAAATATCAAGTTCTGGTTACGAAAATGATGAAGTCATCTATCTAACTGCAGAAGAAAAAAAGAAATTAAATTTCACCACACGTACACCCTATTTCCATTTCATCATTGATGCGAGTCGTGATCATAATGTAAAACCCCACATCGACAACATCAAAAATTTCTACAAACAGCACAAGCTCCCTACGCAAAACAGCAAAGTCACTTTTGCCAACGCAGGCCAGACAACTCTAGACTTTGATGAGCTCAACTATTGGCCAACTTTTTGGGATAACCTTAATCGAGATGGTGGACTCTTCTTGGATAGGGCTATCAAAAAGACATTTTACGACGCCTACAAAGAGCACACCAGCACCTACCCTATCATCATTGTCTTATCTGACAAACCTGATGATAAGATTCCGACTGTAGACACGAGAGACTGGGACTTCGCCTATCCAGAAGGGACCACTTATTATAAGCTAGACAATGAAGCTCCACTTTTAAGACAGATAGGCATATCCTATGACACCATGCTCTACACCAACCCCCTTTGTCTATTAGATAAACAACTCGTGAGAGAATACATTATGGAAGATGGATCATACAGATATCTAGCTGACAATAACGAAGGAAGCATCCTACTTAAAAATGACCAGTTAGAAATTTCTGATAAACAAATCTCAGAAAAGAGCTGGATCACAGGACTCTTCCTACAGGCGAAGCATCATAGTCATATCCTGCATCCAGAACAGATCAATGCTGAATGGACTTCTGTAGTCAGGCAGAGTATTAGATCACGTATAATGACCCCGCTCACCTCCTACATAGTTCTAGAAACTGAAGCACAAAAGCAAAGACTTCTCAAAAAACAGAAAGATATTCTCGCGGGGCACAAGGGCCTTGATGCAGATAATCAAGCCCGTAATATGTCAGAGCCTCCATTGTGGTTGATGCTCTTAATACTGATTTTCTTTCTGGCATTTATGGAATGGAGAAAGCGTGCCAATCAATTAATATAGAATCTTATTCATTCATAGGGGATCTAGTGTAACAGGATTGTTACCTAGGTCCTTTTTTTATATACCTTTGATTCTCTCCCATAATTTCCCAAAGATGTCATTCACTTTATCGTCATCAGGACCGCCTCGGTTTTCTATCATATCATAACTGCCGTCGGCTTGTTGCTCTACGATAAATCTAAAAATATAATCGTCTTCGCTGCCATCACCTACAAAGGTGCCGAACCGCAGATCATTGACTTGGAGTCGCCCGTCTTTTCTGGTCAGCACACTGTAATAATTATTACTAAACCATCTCAGGATATTGATCGTCCTATCATCTTGCGAATCTGGTAATAGATTATGCTTTTTCTCTATCTCATTAAACTTGATAGGAGAAGTATCAAAGATCGAATACTGTCCTTGGTAGAACTTGTCATCACTCTCTATCGTCGCACTCCACAGAAGATTATTGAAAATAGTAGGGCCTGTTATCAATCTGTTATACTCAATATTTTGTTCAGCAAGCTGTTGCTTGTATACTTTCTTTATTCGTTGTTGGTGCCAGACAGTAAACAAGAGATAGCTACAACTCAATCCTATCCCCAACCAATTCCAAAATCGCCGCTGGGGTTGTGTCCTCAGATAACGGGCAGCCATTACAAGGCAGAAAATAAACGGTATCGTATACCCTATAGGATCTGCCACAGAAATAGACCCTATTGCCGCCCTATAATTGCTAAACGGTAGAAAGAGTTGTGTCCCGTACATCGTAAAAGTATCTAAAAGGGAGTGAGTCGCAAAGGCTAGAAAAAACATCCATTGCCAGGATCTCAGTGAAGCATTTTCTTTTAGAACTGGAGTCTCGCCATTCTTTCTACTGATTACGGTGTACATGCCGCCTGCAACTATGAAGGCCACCACAGCAACAAGATTAGAGTTCCAATCATTGCCAAAAAGAAAGTAAACAATACTGATGGGTATACAGGATAGAAACAAGGAGAGTACTAGTTGGAGGAAATTTCTGGAATAACGACTTTGATAAAGTTTATAGATCAACCAACCGAAACCCAACCCTGCGACAACAGCAAAGAAAAAAGAGTGAGAAATCCCACGATGAAAAGCCAAGGTATCTATCTCAGTCAATAAAGGTTTTGTTATGACATCAAGGTCTGGTATAGTGCCGCCGACGGCACCCCAAAACATAGCCTTATTGCCTAGCTTCTTGCCCAAGACAGCCTCACCTACAGCAGCGCCGAGGACTATCTGTGATACTGAATCCATTAATTAAGATTGACGATATTGAGATTTTTAAGTGCAAGAGAGGAAGCCGTTTGCTCCGCAGATTTCTTATTAAAATCTTCTGCAGTAGAGACCTCTTTTCCATCTAGATAAACACCGATACGAAAGCGATCTCGCTTATCCATCTTGTATTTGCTTATAAGCTTGTAGGCGATAGTCCTACCCTCTTTCTGTCCCCATTCTAGAAGCTGACTCTTATAATTATCGTCACTGGTTTCTAGCTCGTGGATATCAAGATAACGCATCAGTATTTTTGAGATGACATAGTTTCTGGTCTTATCGTAACCATATTCTATATACAAAGCGCCGACCATTGCCTCAAAGGCATTACCCAACATAGAATAGCTCATCTTACCTTGACTATACTTCGTGAGGATGACATCGATACCCATTCTTTCTGCGACTTCATTAAGCGTTTTTCTCTTGACGATTTTTGATCGCATCTTGGTGAGGAAACCCTCAGCTTTTCCTGGATACTTTTTATAGAGATACTCGGCGACTATTGTAGATAAGACTGCATCCCCTAGGTATTCTAGTCGCTCATTATTATAAGACTTGATGGATTGCTTCTCCTCAGCATTGTTCATCGACTTGTGGAAGAAGGCGAGCTTGAACAGTCGCATGTTATCAGGGACAAACCCTAACACAGACTTCAGCTTTTTGGCGAGGTCTTTCTCGCTGGAGATATAATAATTATAGAATCGTCTTACCAATACAAGTCAAGGTTATAAACACGCTGTACGTGCTTAAAGCTTTTTGAAAATTACCGTTGAATTATGACCTCCGAAACCAAATGTATTGCTCAAAGCGTAATTAACCACCCTTTTTTGCGACTTATTTAGTGTAAAGTTGATTTTCTGATCCAATTCAGGGTCCAGATTATAGTTATTAATTGTCGGTGGCACCTCTTGTTCATTGATTGCAACTATACAGGCAAGTGCCTCAGCAGCGCCCGCAGCCCCAAGCAAGTGCCCAGTCATAGACTTGGTAGAACTGATATTGACATCATAGACATGATCTCCAAAAACTCTCTTAATGGCCTTAGTCTCGGCTACATCTCCAAGAGGAGTAGATGTGCCATGTACATTAATATAATCAATATCTGAAGGCTGTAATCCCGCATCTGACAAAGCCGCTTGCATCACTTCCATAGCCCCGAGTCCTTCTGGGTGTGGTGCCGTCATATGGTAGGCATCAGCTGTTGCCCCGGAACCTACTACCTCAGCATAGATCTTAGCTCCTCGGGCTTTGGCTCTTTCATACTCTTCTACAATTAAGCAACCACCACCTTCGCCAAGTACAAATCCATCCCTATCTGCATCGAAGGGTCTAGAAGCTACAAGCGGATCATCATTTCTTGTAGACAAAGCTTTCATAGAGGAAAACCCTCCTATACCTGCCTTAGTTACAGATGCTTCTGAGCCACCAGTAATAACAATGTCACCTCGTCCTAATCTGATATAATCAAACGCCGCTGATATCGCATGGCTAGCAGAAGCACAAGCAGATACAGTCGTATAGTTAGCACCTCTGAAGCCGTACTTCATAGAAATATGACCTGGTGCTATATCAGCTATAAGCATGGGAATAAGAAATGGACTGTAGCGCCTAACTTTTGCCACAGTAGCTTCCTCGATTTGTCGTTCTATGGTTTCAAAACCACCAATACCACTCCCCCAGATAACACCAGCTCTATTAAGTTGTATCTTTTCTAGATCCAGCCCACTGTCTTTCATCGCTTCCTCAGCAGCTATCAGTGCAAACTGACTAAATCTATCCAGCCTATTGATCTCTCTTCTATCAAAGTGTTCTTTGGGATCATAACCTTTGACCTCACAAGCAAATCTTGTCTTGAAATCCGTAGGATCAAAACGTGTTATGGGCCCAGCCCCACTCTTACCAGCTAGCAAGCCTTCTGCATAAGCCTTATAATTATTTCCTAGCGGAGTGATGGCTCCAACACCTGTTACTACTACCCTTTTCATTTGGTATTTTTAAACTTTGAGTATAGAAAACTCTCTGCCATAAAGATAAAAAAAGTCCACCAGCACCTTGCCAATGGACTTTTTGTATATCGTTCTAGATAGCTTAGATCTAAGCTTTGGCTTTTTCTAAGTATGAAACGGCATTCCCAACAGTAGCGATCTTTTCCGCTTCTTCATCAGGTATAGCGATATCGAATTCTTTTTCGAATTCCATAATAAGCTCAACCGTATCAAGGGAATCAGCGCCTAAATCATTAGTGAAGCTTGATGCTTCAGTGATTTCAGACTCATCAACGCCTAATTTATCAACGATGATTTGTTTAACCTTGTCTGCAATGTTTGACATAATAAGTACTTTTTGTTTTTGTGGTCGCAAAATAAGCCAATTGTAAACTTACGACAAAGCATACTTTGCAAAAAAATGATAATAAACTGCGCTAAGTAATTGAATATCAATAGTTTCTTAACTCTCGGTTTAGCAATAATAGCTACAGTACAGCTCTCTAAGTGCTTTATCTGCTTGAAAGTTCCCCCAACCCATAGAACCTTAATTCTATTTAAAGTATCTTTAGTAATTGTATATTATACACCAAGTACCTTCTCCAAACGAAAAAAACTAGGACATTGACCAATAGTATTAAGATAAACGACCAGCAGAATACCAAAATAGTCGCCACTATAGGCCCCGCTAGCTCCAGTTCAGAGAATCTGCTCAAGCTCATCGTTGCCGGTGTAGACGTCTTTAGACTTAATTTCTCTCATGGTACACATGACGATCACCTCAAAGTGATCAATCGTATAGTGGCCCTCAACGAAAAATATAACATCTCTGTCGGCATACTTGGAGATTTACAAGGACCCAAGATCCGTGTCGGGAAGATAAAGGATGGCAAACTAGAGCTCCTTCAAGGGGACATCCTCACTTTTGTCAACGAACCTTGTGAAGGCACAAGAGAGAAGATATACATGAGCTACCCGTCTTTTGCTAGTGATGTCAATGTAGGAGAAAAGGTACTAGTCGATGACGGCAAGCTCGTCTTACAAGTCAAGGAAACCAACGGTCTCGATACCGTCAAGTTGGAAGTCCTTTATGGGACCAATATTGCATCTAACAAAGGCGTAAACCTACCAGATACAAAGATTTCTCAGCCTTCGCTTACTAAAAAAGATGTGATAGATCTCAATTTTATGCTCACTCAACCTATCAATTGGATAGCCTTGAGTTTTGTCAGAAAAGCGAGCGATATCACGGAATTACAGAAAATAATTGCTGATAGCAACCATTTCGCTAAGGTTATCGCCAAAATCGAAAAGCCAGAAGCAGTCAAAAACTTGAAGCAAATCGTCAAGGTTTCTGATGGCCTTATGGTAGCAAGAGGAGATCTAGGAGTGGAAGTCGCTATGGAAAAGCTTCCTGCTATCCAAAAAGACATCATCAGAAGATGCATACAAAAAGGCAAACCGGTTATCGTAGCAACCCAGATGATGGAAAGCATGATAGACAATCCTAGTCCGTCTAGAGCAGAGATATCTGATGTCGCCAATGCTGTCCTTGATGGAGCTGATGCTGTTATGCTCAGTGGCGAGACCAGTGTCGGCAAGCATCCAGCTCTTGTCGTAGAGGCTATGAATAAGATCATAGGAGAAGCCGAAAAGCACTATGAGTTACTTAACAAAAGGCCTAAACCTAATAAAGACTCAAATACTTACCACTCGGATACCATCTGCATTCAAGCCTCTAAAATCGCTCAAGATATCGGCGCTAAAGCCATATTAGGTATTACCGTATCAGGATATACAGCCTTCAGAGTCTCTAGTTATAGACCTAAGACCAAGATCTATATGTTCTCTTCTGTAAGACCTATGTTGGGGACAATGAACCTGATATGGGGAGTAAGAGCCTTCCATTATGACAAATTTTCAAGTACAGATGAGACCATCGAGGATCTGATTCAGATCTTAGAAGACAGAAATCTTCTAGAAAAGGGAGATGTCGTCATCAATACCGCTTCTATGCCGTTAAAGAAGCGGTTTAGAACCAATACATTGAAGATTACAATAGTTGAATAGCATAACTTTGCTGCTCACTCAGTCGTTATAGGACTGGAGATATATCTTTAAAATGAAATACTTACTGTCACTGGGATTGACCCTTTGTTCTTTTCTGATACTTATGGGTCAGCCGGGTATCTATACGGAATCCGATATGGAGTTCCAAGACATGTTCTTCGAAGCTCAACTCGCCAAGTATAAAGGTGATGCAGATGGCCAAATAGAAGCGCTCAACAAAGTTATAAAGAGGGATAAAGATAGCCACGCCGCTTACTACGAACTCTCCAAAGCTTACAAATCAAAAGCAGACTACGAGCTAGCAGAGAAATACGCCAAAAAAGCCAATGCTTTGTCCAATGATAACGAATGGTATCTCCTCAATCTTGCGGATATATTAGAATTGAGAAACGAGTATAGCCAAGCCATAACCGTCTACCAAAACCTCGGAAAGGTAAGCCCTCAAAATCCAGTCATTTATCACAGGCTAGCACTTCTGCAACTTAAGTCAGGAAAAGATCAGGAAGCGGCTCAAACTCTGGAAGCTCTCCAACAAAAAAATGGTGTTGACGAAGAGACCTCTAGAAGAATCTTTGACATCTATCGAGATAATGGCAACCAAAAGAAAGCAATTGAGACCTTAAGAAATCTAATCGCAGCTATACCCGATAATACGAGACTGATGAATAATCTAGCGAGCTATTATATGGAATCAGGTCAAGAAAAGGAAGCTCAAAAGATCTATGATCAAATTCTCCAACTTGACCCTAAAGACCCCAATGCCAGTATGGCTATTGCAAAACGTAGCGTGGGTGCCGGCAATAAGGACTCCAATCTCAGCTCACTTATACCCCTCATAGAGAATGTTGATCTACCACTAGACAATAAGATTCAGGAATTGATGCCTTACTTGTCAACAATGAAAAAAACTGGTCAGACTACCAATGACCTAGAAGCGATAAGTGAAAAACTCATAAGTCTATATCCCAACGAAGCCAAAGCGTATGCACTAAAGGGAGATGTTCTCTTCTATCAGGGAAAGTACAAGACATCGGAAAGCAGTTTCAAAAAAGCAATAGAACTTGATGACCGTAACTATGCGCTATGGTCACAGTATATGCAGTGCCTTTGGGAATTAGAAAAATTTAGTGAACTACAAGCGGTCTCAGAAGAAGCAGTAGATCTGTATCCTAATAAAGTAACGGCCTTTTTATTTCATGCAATTTCTTTAAAAAAATCTGATCCTCAAGCTGCCCAAGATTTTGCAACTGAAGCCAAATTTATTGCCGGAAGTAACAAGAGCTTGACGGATAGAGTCTCGGTAGTCAACCACTGGATAAGTAATAAAAAAATATCCCAGGATGAATTATCAGCTCTTGATTATCAATCTTTTGGAGAGTCATTATACTTAGAGCTAGCTGGAGATCTGTACGCGAGTATAGACAAAAAGACTGCACAAAAATTATGGAAACAAGCCATAGAACAAGGCGCTAATCCTAATAGACTTCAAAAAAAGATTGAACTCCAATAAAAGTATCGGCATACTGCTTATTGCAATTTTCTTTCTGATTGGCTGCAAAGCCAAAAAGGCAATACAGCTATCAGAATATCCAGGATTAACAGAAAAACAGATTGTCGATCTCTTTGATCAGCAACCCAATTTCGATTTCTTTTCTGCCAAAGCTAAAATCAAAATAATCACTGATCACTCTTCTGATAAGGCTACACTCTATATTCGAGCAAAGCCTGACAGTATATTTTGGTTGGCAGGGAAGCGTCTTAGTGTAGAGGGTGGCCGTCTTCAAATAGATGACACCACAGCAACTTTTATCAATCGACTCGATAGAACTTACCAGATCATTCCTCTAGATACGTTCCAAGAAAGTTATGGCATATCAGGTGACCTATCATATATTCAAGATTTATTCTTTGGGGTAAGACCAGACATCGACAAAGAGGCCTATTGGGAAGTAAAGCGAGACAGTCAGCACTGGACTATCAAGACTATCGCACAAAATGTATTGCATGCCTTTCACTTAGACCCCTATACTGGAGAGATGGTTGGTGGCAAATTCTACTCTAAGCAAGGCTATGATGGCCAATGGACTTACTCCGACTATCGTAAGACTGGAGAAATGTACAAGCTACCCTATTATCGTAAATATGAATTGAATATCTCAGACGAAAGCTATCTTAGTGTCGAATTACAATTTTCAGAAATCATACTCGACGAACCCAAAGGAATAAAGTTTGATATTCCAAACCAATATACCCGCGTACATTAAAATATGATCCGAATTTTCCCCCTATTCCTATTGCTGCTCAACAGCTTATATTCTACGGCCCAAGATAGAGCCTCTATAGAAGCTTCTAGATTAGAGATACTTCAGAAAATAGAAAAAAAAGAAAAATCACTCAATCGCATCCGTAATACCAAACAGAATTTGTTAGCAGAAATTAGTCAGCTAGAATCAGGCATTACAACCCGACAACAGCCAATTGATGAGGATCTTGATGATAATACTCAGAGACTTGAGGCACTCAATCAAGAAGCAAGTACAGAAATAGTTGAAGAAGCTAAAGTTCAAGAAACCTCATATGCAGATTTTTCTGAAATAATGATTCTACAAGAACAACTGCTGCAGAACAAAGTGCGCGCTGAGCAATTACACAAAGAAGGCTACAAAGAAACTGGCAAGCTAGTAGACGCAATGATCAATGATAGACATCTGACCCAACTCACTTCACACATTAATGAGAGACAAAATTCCAAGATTGACCTGCCACAAAAACCAGTAGAATCAACTCAAGTTTCTGTGGCAGAAGAAAAGAATGATGAAACCTTACCTAATAGCCCTGTAGCCCCAAGCTCTGATCGCTCTACCCAAGAAATATTTCAAGAAATATCTCAACTTACAGATGAAGAAAGCAAAATAAGACTTGAAAAAAATATCTTAGAAAAAGAGTTAGAAAACCTCAATCAAATCTATGACTCTGTGCTTCGTCAATCATCTAATTTTGGTTCGAGTACGAGCTCCAACAATAGTAGTCTAATAAGCGCTAGAAGCATTATAAAAAGTAAAGGATTCTTAGCTTGGCCTGTGAGCGATGCCGTCTTGACAAAACGTTTTGGGCCCCAAAACGATTCTGGCACTATAACGCATCAAGGCATCTCTATAAAATCAAAGGACAATTCTGTCAGATCCATTTATGAAGGCACAGTGGAAAGCATTAAAACTCGAAATGGTCAAAAGACGGTAACATTACGGCACGATGACTTGACGACCTCCATTTATATAGACTTGAGTACCGTATCGGTTAGTCAAGGAGAGAGTATATTTCAAAACCAACAGTTGGGAACCTTTAATAAAGAGATGCGGTTTGAGCTATGGCAAAACAACTCACCTCAAAATCCCTTACATTGGTTGCAAAACAACTAAGCATATATGAGCGATAGCTGGCAAGTAGGTAAAGCCAAAACCAAAGGACTCAAGAAAAAGACTGAGCGGGCTGTCCTCGTTGGGCTTATAACAGGGAGGACTACAGAAACTCAAGCCAAAGAATATCTAGATGAATTGGAATTCTTAGCGATGACTGCTGGAGCCAAAACAATCAAAATATTTACGCAGAAGCTAGATCATAGAAACATCAGAACTTTTGTAGGCAAAGGAAAACTAGAGGAGATCAAGGATTATGTAGAAGCCAACGAGATTGACTTGGTCATCTTTGATGATGACCTCACAGGTAAGCAGACAAGTATCTTAGAGGAAGAGCTGAAAAGAAAAATTATCGACCGCTCTTCTCTTATCTTGGACATTTTTGCAAGTAGAGCACAGACGGCTCAGGCCAAGACACAAGTGGAACTGGCTCAGATGCAATACTTACTCCCACGACTACGTGGACTATGGACTCACTTGGAGAGACAGCGAGGGGGTATCGGTATGAGAGGTCCTGGAGAGATGGAGATAGAGACAGATAGACGGATCATCAATGATAAAATCTCTCAACTTAAGAAACGTCTAGAAAAAATAGATCAACAGAACAGGACACAACGAAAAAATCGTGGGCAGCTCATACGTGTAGCTCTTGTGGGGTATACCAATGTGGGCAAATCTACATTGATGAATATATTGGCCAAATCAGAAGTATTTGCCGAGAACAAATTATTCGCCACGCTAGACACCACAGTCAGAAAAGTTGTCTTTGGCTCTATGCCTTTCCTATTGTCAGATACTGTAGGATTTATAAGAAAGCTACCACACCATCTCGTAGAAAGCTTTAAGTCTACTCTAGACGAGGTACGAGAGAGCGACTTATTGGTTCATGTCGTTGATATGGCGCACCCTCAGTATGAAGACCATATCAACACTGTAACAGAAACCTTAGCGGATCTCAATTGTCAAGACAAGCCAACACTTATCATATTTAACAAGCTCGATCTGTATAGAGAAAGATACTTCGATGAGCTACTCGATCAAGAGACAAAAGACGAAATACTGTCGGAAACCAAACAAAGACTGAAGAATACTTATCAACACGAGAACCTATTTGTCTCCGCTAAGTTAAAAGAGAACATTCCGGAATTTAGGACCAAATTAGAATCTATGATTAAGGAATTATACGAAGTACGCTATCCGTACCAAGCTAAAACCTGGTAATTATGAGAAACAAGAAAAAAGTAAAGTTTAAAGACCTTATCGGCAGTAGTAAGCCTGTCCTGGTGGACTTTTATGCCACTTGGTGTGGACCATGCAAAGCCCTCTCTCCAGTTATAAAAGAAGTAAAGACAGAATTGGGAGATTCTATGAAAGTACTTAAGGTAGACATAGATAAAAACAAATCTGTAGCCCACAAGTACAAGATCCAAAGTGTCCCTACCTTGGCTATCTTCCAAAGAGGAAAAATGATCTGGCGAGAATCAGGAATGAAAACCAAGTCCCAACTGGTTAAAATTGCGCGGCAGCATTTGGAGAACTGATTTTACTCCCAAACGTTTTTGTTTTCACAATAATGAATTAGTGAGGGGGAATCCCCCTTGCAATTACATTTGCTAATGCCAAGCCAACTTCATTTTCCTTTTCCATTCCGACCATAACGAAGTGAAGTGGAGGAATCTCGATGCTCTGTGCCCATTCAGCATCATCATACTTTCTTCCCATTCCGACCGCAACAAAGTGGAGTGGAGGAATCTTCTTCTATGGAAACGACTGTTTTAGTCGCTAGAAGATATCTGCTAATTCTAATCTAAGATTCTCCTCGCCGATTCTGATGAATCGGTTCGTAATTTATATAGGTCCGTTTAGGACCTTTGATCTCGACAGACTTATGTCGTTGATACTTAGTTATAGATTCACATCCAAGTTACTCTAAGCCGATTCTGATGAATCGGTTCGTAACCTTCAAAGGTCCGTTTAGGACCTTTGATCTCGACTGTGGTCGAGACCGGTTACTCAGGTTCAAAACCAAGGACGATACTGAACTTACCGAAGCCACCGCCACCGGCAGCAGGATTAAGCTCTCTATCAAATCCCCATCCGTAATCGAATCCTAATAATCCAAACATCGGCAAGAACACTCTCGCACCGAAGCCAGCAGATCTTCTTAAGTCAAAGGGATTGAATTCTGAAAAATCACCCCAGTTGTTACCACCTTGGACAAACGTGTGGACATAGATGGCAGAATTAGGATTAGTGGATAATGGGTATCTCAGCTCTACAGTAAATTTTTCAAAGATACTTCCACCTCCAAGCTGGTTCTCTCGTAGATCGCCTACCTCATACCCTCTGAGGGCAAGGATATCTTTTCCAGTAATACCATTGTTCTGATTATTAAGACCATCACCACCGACTTCAAATCGTTCAAAAGGGGTAATGTCCAACTTCTTATTATATCTCGCTAAGAAACCTAATTTAACATTAGTAGCTATTACAAACTTATCTACGATATTAAAATACCATTCAGCATTGAATCTCCACTTATGATACTCCAAAAATTCGAACTGCCCCGCTAAAGATAACTCGTTAGCCAAGTCTTGTTCTTCCCCTTCAGTCATAAGGTTACCCGGACCTCTAAGCAAATTCGCTCTATCAATAGCTTCTCCTAACTCAGTAGGATCAACGTCACCTCTCACATTATCTCTAAACAAAGAATAAGGCGGTGTGAACTGCACTGACAAAGAAACCCTAGACCCTCTTCTTGGGTAGATAGGATCCGCAACAGAACTTCTAGTAATTGTCTGCGTAAGACTGAAGTTCTTAAAACTTCCATTGGTGATCGGTGTGGATCCTACAAAGAAATCTCCAAAAGTGTAATCATCCATTTTCAAGAATTCCAACGTTAGAGTTGTATTTGTTGAAAAGAAATCATCAGGTCGCTTTAACTGAGAACCCAACCCTATGAAGGCTCTAGTAATGCTCAACTGTCCTTGACCAAAATCCACGTAATTCAAATCAGATCTTACAGCACCCAAGGTAAATGAAGTTGGTTTCTTGCCTCCCAACCAAGGTTCTGTAAACGTAAAATTGTAAGACCTAAACTGACGTCCATTGGACTGTGCTCTAAGTGACAACTTCTGCCCATCTCCTTGCGGCAAAGGACTCCAGCTCGATTTGTCTTTGATGTTTTTCAGAGAAAAATTATTGAAAGTCATCCCTAGAGTTCCTATCAACCCACTTTGGACTCCACCATAACCAGCAGAAAGTTCTAGCTGATCCGATGGTCTTTCCTCAAGCGTATAATTGATATCAACAGTACCGTTAGATTGATTAGGTACAGGTTGGATGTCCATTGTCTCTGGGTTGAAATAACCTAGATTAGACAGTGACCTCTGAGATCTGATAATTTCTGATCGACTGAATTTGTTTCCAGGCTTAGTTCTCAATTCTCTTCTGACTACCTTCTCATTGGTCCTATCATTACCTGCAATATTGACACTAGATATGGTCGCCTGAGGGCCTTCATATATTTGCATCTCCATATCGATATAGTTGCTGTCTACAGCAACTTCTACTGGATCTGCACTAAAAAATAAGTATCCATCATCAAGATATAGAGAAGAGATATCTCTCCCGTCTTGGCTAAAAGAAAGTCTGTTAGCCAATAATTCTGGATCATAAACATCACCTGCATTTATTCCTAAGACTGACCTAAGTTGATCCTCTTCATACTTAGAATTACCTTTCCAAGATATATTTCTAAAATAGTACTGATCACCTTCTTCTATGGTTAGAAATATTTGCAAGTTTCCATCGAGCCTTCTTACAATACTATCACTACTGATTACTGCATCTCTATATCCATTCTTATTATAGAAGGCAATGATGTTATCCTTATCAGTTTTGAAATCCTCGGCTACATACTTAGACTTTTTAAAAATTGCTCCTATCTCCTTAGTCTCCTTGAGCTTACGCTTCAACTTTGCATCATTAAATTTTCTATTGCCTAATAAGACGATATCACTAATCTTAACTCTCTCTTTCTTGTCTATATCAATGACCAATCGCACAGAATTTGCTTTGATCTCATCATCAACTTCATCAATTTTTATTTCCGCATCTAAGAAGCCTTTCTCGTTATAGTGCTCTTTGATCTTCGTTATCGCTAAGTCTTTAAGATCTTCAGTTACGATAGATCCCTTGGCCATTACACGGTCAATAATCTCCGTTATGGGTGTATGTTGATTCTTTTTCTCGCCTTTGATACTGTATCGAGACAGAGTTGGTCGCTCAACCAACTTGATAGTCAAATAGATGAGACCATCCTCTACTTTGTCTTGAAGGATCTGTACATCTTCAAAGAGTCTCAGCTTCCACAGACTCTTTATTGCTCCAGGTATATCATCGCCAGGGATTTTCACTTCTTTACCTACTCTAAGCCCCGTAATGGATTTTATGGCATTTCTATCCCTCGTCTCCGCACCGACAACTTCTACACCACCTATATTGTAGGTATTGTTCTGGGTATAGTCAATTATAGTAGGATCGTCTTGAGCTTGAAGATAGAATGATAACGACAGGCAAATTAGAATCAGAACCTTAGACCTCATAATGTGGTGATTATTGATATAGTACTTTAAAAACGGTACAAAAATAGGTTTTAATAATGCCCGCTTAAGGAATTGTAAATCTAATTGGATTAGCCTTCTCGACCCTTTGTTTAACTATAATTTAAGGTCTTAATACGTCAAACAGACCTTATATCTTGAGTTGGTCGGATGTTTGTCCAAAACGGCGCTCTCGCAGCTGAAAATCAAGTATGGCCTTATAGAACTCCACTTTAGTGAATTCGGGCCAAAATATATCGGTAAAGTAAAATTCAGTGTAGGCCAATTGCCAAAGGAGGAAATTGCTGACCCTATGCTCCCCACTTGTCCTTATAAGCAACTCAGGATCAGGCATTTGTGCTGTTGTCAACTGTTGAGAGACGCAGTCGTCATCTATTTGATCTAGGCTAAGCTCTCCTGCCTTTACCTTTTGAGCAATTTGGCGCATAGCCCTCGATAGCTCCCATCTAGAGCTGTAATTCAGCGCTAGAGTAAGGGTCATCCTATCATTATTCTTGGTGTCTTCTATCCCTTCTTTGAGTGCTTGATAGGTTTTGGGAGGGAGATTTTCTAGGTCTCCGATGGCATTAAGTCTAATAGAGTTCTCATTTAAGGTATTGAGTTCACCCTTTACTGTCTCTACAAGCAGGTGCATCAATGCATCGACCTCTTCAGCCGGGCGATTCCAGTTCTCAGTAGAAAAAGCATACAAGGTGAGGAATTTAACCCCTATTTCAGCAGCAGCTTCTGTAATCTGTCGTACTGATCGCACTCCATTCTTATGACCAAATATGCGGGGTTGGCCGTGCTTCTGAGCCCAGCGACCATTGCCGTCCATTATGACTGCTATATGCCGTGGAAGGCGTTCTTTATCTATCTGTTCCGTAATCTTATCCATTTCTATTGCCAATTATGGCTGAAATTGTGATTTGAAGGTCAAAAAGGCTTTAAATTTAAAAACAATAACTATAACAATTATTTATATGTAAACTTGTCGAAGGCGTCGGACAAACAAACAGGACACTATGAAGTCTTTAATAACCACTTTACTTTTTGGAAGTCTCATTTTTCTATCCAGTTGTAAGCAAGAAAGCTGTGCAACCAAAGAGAGTTTTTTGGAGTCTTTTGATGAATTCCTCACAGAATTTCAATCCAATAGAGAATCTGCAGAACTCAATGAAGAAGAGAAGCTTGTATATGAGCAACAATACAAGCAACTGGTCAATGATTGCTACAAGAAATTTCGAGCAGAACTAAGTTTAAAAGAAAGACAAGAGTTTTGGAAGAGCTCTCTACGTTTTATCCTAGACAGATTTGATGGAGAAATCGATCTCAACTTCAAAGATCAAATGGATGATCCCTTTAATCAATATGTAAAAGATGAATTGGTTGCTGTTGTGAAAGAATCAGGATTAAGTTTCTTGTTGTCACTTCAGGAGGTATTCAAAGACGACTTACCTAGATTGATGGACACTTTCTCTAAAGAATTTGAGCAAATAGGCAAAGGCTTTCTCGAAAATCTTTTCAAGGAGTAACCACAGGGATGTACGATATAGTTCTAACTTTTATTACAGCGTTTTTGATGACGTTCTTTGCCATCCCATCTGTCATCAGTGTGGCCACAAAGAAGCAGTTGGTGGACTTGCCGGGAGAGCGCAGGTCTCACGGCATCAGTACGCCATCACTTGGTGGTATAGCCATCTTCGCTGGAACGATCTTCGCTATTATCTTATGGACTCCTTTTATTTATTTTGGAGACTTACAGTACATACTTTGTGCCTTCATAGTCATCTTTCTTATCGGTGCTAAAGATGACATCGATCCCATTGCACCTAAGACAAAATTTATAGGGCAACTCTTTGCGGCTGGTATTCTTATATTCTTTAGCAACATCAGAATAACAAGTTTCTATGGACTCTTTGGGATTGGCGATCTGCCGGTAATAGCCAGTGTGCTGCTATCTATGGTCATCATTATTCTTATCATCAATGCCTTTAATCTTATCGATGGCATCAATGGACTTTCTGGGAGTATAGGTGTGCTTATCGCTATTACTTTTGGTACTTGGTTTTTTCTTGTGGACCGTATAGAATTAGCAACAACTTCTTTCGCTTTGGCTGGGTCAGTATTGGCCTTTCTGTATTATAACGTAACACCAGCGAGGATTTTTATGGGTGATACAGGTTCACTTCTGCTGGGGCTTGTATCCGCAATATTGGCTATTAACTTTATCGAGCAACATCAGGTTCTACCTCAAGATCATCAGCACGCTTTTGGTTCGCCACCTGCAGTAGCGGCGGGTATCTTACTCATCCCTATCTATGATACACTCCGAGTGTTTTTTATAAGAATGGTCAAGGGAAAGTCACCTTTCCATCCTGACAGAAATCACATTCACCACCTCCTACTTAAAGCTGGATTTAACCATATGCAAGCTACTGGTGTGCTGGTCTTGGTCAATGTCTTCTTTATCTTGTTAGTGTACCGTCTAGAAAACATAGGCACACTTAACCTTATCGTCGTCTTATTTATATTGGCTACCCTACTTACAGGACTCCTGTATGGCTACATTTTTTATAAACGGAGAAAGCTAACGGGTAACGTTATAAAGGAGGGTGAGCACACTTAAGATAATTCCCCTCAAAACTATGCACCAGATTACATGAGATGCTCCTCCCCGTTACGCTAAGTCCTCTTAGCACTCTGTCTTAAGGGCTCGTCAGATAGCTTGCTATTATGAGACTCTATAAGCGAATATTCGTCTCATACTTTGACATTTTGTTTATATTTAGTGCACAATAGAAGACTATGAAAACGCTTATCACCCTTGCTCTCTTTGGTTTTTCTTTAGCAGTAAGTGCTCAGTCTAGTAACTGGCTAGAAGCTATAGAAGCTAATAGTGTCAGAAATTTTGAAGGCTATCTTTACCAAAATGGCAATGACATAAACCAATGTGTGGATGTAAAGGGACAAGATTATCATCTTCTTGTGGTTGCTCTTAAGGTGCAATCTGAGACTCTCTTCAACCATATACTGAATAATGAGGCGTTAGATCTAACTACAATCTGTGCAGACAAAACCATCTTACAATATGCAGTTAAGTATGGTGAGGTCTCCCACGTACAAAAGCTAATTGCCGCTGGTGCAGACCCTAAGCAACTCAGCAATAAAGGTAAATCAGCTCTTGATTATGCCAAAAAATACGAAAAGCCAGTAATGGCGGGCATTCTCAAGCAGCAGTAAAACCTAGTACATTTGAATTTTCTTTATGTCTTCCTAGGTGGTGGACTCGGTGCTATGGCCAGATATGCTCTTGCTCTACTATTACCCTCAGCTCAAAATGGCTTACCAAAGGCCACTCTAGCAGCCAATATTTTGGCTTGTATTATTCTAGGCTATCTGATGGGGTATCTGTCTAGCAAAGGTCTAGAATCGCGTTTTCAGCTCTTATGGATGACAGGCTTTTGTGGTGGATTCAGCACCTTCTCTACCTTCTCGGCGGAACATTTCAAACTGTTAGAAAGTGGTCATATCTCTACAGCTCTTATCTACATCGGCTTGAGTATCCTTACTTGCTTGGCAGGTATTTGGATCGGCTATAAGTTAGGTCACTAATACTTAGATAAATTTTAACACCCCTATAGCCAACGCTTGACCTACTGCGCTCGTTATGGCTTTGTATTTACACTTTATTCAGCCTAATCATTAAATGAGAGAGGGAAATGCAACACGGTAAAATCATTCTATTATCATTACTCTGTGTGCTATTAGCCTGTAGCGGAGAGAGAACCGAGGGCGAGCAACCTACGTCCGCGCCTACAGAAAGAATACAGTTTGTATTTGATAGCAACAGCTTCACTGCTTCAAAAATAAAGGCCTATACTGCTCCAGGAGAAGAGGAAAATACAACACAACTTGTCGTAGTTGGAGAATCTGAAGACGGTCAGCTGGCAGAATTTCATCTTAAAAATATCAGCAGAGAGAGCTCAAGCTTAAGTGTTGAAAAAGGGGCTGAGGCCAGTTTTACATATAGACACAACGATGATCTCTGCACCACAGCCCTGACAATGGACAATGACTCCTCGATTAATATCGATCAACACGATCCTGTCACCAATCTTATCTCTGGATCCTTTAGTGGGTTTGACTGTGGAGGGAGTATAGAAAATACAGTAGGGGCAGGCAGCTTTGCAGTCACCTACGAAGAGGTAACTTTAGAAAACTCTCTACTGCTTGACCTCAATGCCACACCCTTAGTACCAGCTATGGTATTTGTGAGTGCGACACCAGAACCTATCAATACGATTCAGATTACAGGATTCAATGGTGGCACTGAGTCTTATACGCTTATCCTCAAAAATGATCTGCCGGCAGGAACTTACGCGATGAATGAGTTCGATTTTGCCCCCTATTTCTTTTACTCCGATGCTGATCTCAATCAGTACGAAACAGTGAGTGGGCAGGTGACCTTAGAAGCCTTTGATGAATTTGACAGAGTCCTGAGAGGAAACTTTGTTGCAGAGTTGGTATCTGTTACAGATGCGGCTGAGGTGCATTGTGAAGGGCAGTTTGAGATATTTGTGTTTTAGAAGAATCTGTTTCAAGTAAATTTACATCTCTCGCTATTTTAAAACTTCTTAAATAAGATTGAATAACACTAGTATCATAATTCTATTGGTTTGGGGTTAGGACCCAATTCAGACTCACCTTTACGGGATACTGCTATTACTGGGAGACATCAATTATTTTTAGGTTCAGGTGATTGAATCCATCCCTTAAAAACAAAACCCTAGCATCTCTTCAAGGGATTTTAATATTTCTAGCATATTCGAATCGATCTCTCAGACATCGACTAACAGAGGATACTATTTCATAGGATGGTAATCATATGGGAACAAGGATGCAAACCTCCTACTTCGAGGGAACAACTGAGTAACGAAATACTTTAGATAAGATTTGCACACAAACACATTTCGCCCGCGAAGTCCTAAAACACTACAGCAAATTAAGTCGATTCTTTTCTCTTCTTATTGCCCTTCTAGGTGCAATTATCTTTAAAAAAATAATCGCAATCCTTTGATACCAAAACAAAAAAAAGCCCCTACTCACGTAGAGGCTCAATCTAACAAATCGCGATTTAGTTTTTCCAAATCAATTGGATCTAGTCCAAATAAATCATTCTCAAATGTATGCTGCCTATAAACTCAATCTACAGGGCAGCAACCACTTTAATTTTTTACAAATTTCTTTAGATGCAATTCGTAACCGTTATCATATTTTATAAAATAGATACCTGATTCTAATTGCGTGACATCTAGCTCCACTTGCTGACCTCCTACAGCCAATCTTTGTCTCAAAATTGTCTTTCCTTGCAAGTCAATAAGTTCTAGATTGTCTCCATCATTAAAAGCCACTGATGTCTTAAACGTAACGACCTCTGTTGCTGGATTAGGATATATGTGAAGTGTCGTCTGCTCTAGCATAGACTCTCTAAATAATGGACTCTCGTATGGTGGCAAAGGCTGTGCTCTAAGCCCTACTTCATTCCCTCCACTAAATCCAGATAAAGTTCTGAAAGTCTTAGTCGTAGACCAATCTGTCCACTGTCCGATATTACATTCGTGAGTGACTTGGAACTCATACTCTGTATCTGATTGTAAGCCAGAAGTGTATCGGTAATAGAGTGTAGAGACACCTGTCTCCTCCCAAATTGTAGCACCTACTGGTCTATATCTAAACTGGTTAGCGACATTACCAAATGGTTGCGGTGTATACATATAGGCTGCGCTTCTAGAGATAGAACTATTATAAAGTCTATCGCCGTTAATTGCCGCACAAGCACCAGTTGCTCCACCCTTTGTAGTAAAAGTCGACACAAAAGACCAGTCTGTCCATACGCCTGCTTCACAGAGGTGTGCTACTTGAAATTCATATTCTGTACCAGCTGTCAAGCCTGATAAATATCTGTAGTAATTATCTGAGATAGAAGACATCGTCCAATCACTTGTCCCAGAAGCTCTATATCTAAATTGATTATTGACCTTCCCATAAGGCTGCGACGTATAGATGTAAGCATTATTTTCTAGCTCTCCACTTGTAAACAGACTCAACTCAAACACGGTACTACAACCCTCACTACCTTCGGTTCTGAAAGTCCCCGCCGAAGAAAACTCAGTCCAAATTCCTTGCTCACATTGGTGACGAACTTCGAACTCATAATCAGTTGCTGCTTCTAGACCATCTATAAATCTAAAGTAGTTATTGCTCAAATCTGATAAGTTCCATATCGGAGAACCCGCAAATCGATATCTAAATTGATTGACAACTTGACCATAGGGTTGAGATGTATATACATAAGTACTCGTCTCAGTAATATTACTTGTTGACAAATTAGAATTCAGAAAAGTACTGCAAGCAGAATTAGTCGACATTCCTGTCGTAGTAAACTCTGCTGATTCAGAATAAGATGACCAATTTTCTCCACAACATTTTCTTCTTACTTGGAACTCGTATTCTGTTCCTGGTTCTAATCCTGAAGCCCTAAAAAAGTACGCCATTGTCGCTGGAGACAATGTCCAATTTGTATCTCCTACTTTTCTATATCTGTAAGATACTTCTTGATCTTCTTGTAACGTTGGTTCGAAATAGTGCAGAAATGCCGCAGTATTGGCTACA
Organism: uncultured Saprospiraceae bacterium; assembly: GCA_937969415.1. Taxonomy (GTDB): domain Bacteria; phylum Bacteroidota; class Bacteroidia; order Chitinophagales; family Saprospiraceae; genus RFSX01. Next base: position 24,602 of record CALBWK010000154.1, read on the forward strand.
CCAGAAGTATAATAAGTACTGTTTCTATCTGTATTGGAAGGTGCTGCGCAATTAGAGTCCGCAGGAAAAATATTATGCACAACATATCTATCGTAGTAGAAAGTTATGACTTGTGTACCGACCTCTCCTGGGACTGGCTCCCAAGTTGTATCTGTATCGAGAAACCATCCATTGTTATCTCCACCCCATCCCCAATTGAAATGGAAAAATTCATTGGGTTGGTTAGGGTCAGGATCCAAAAAATAACCGTAGCCATCAACTACCCAAGAGTGAGTACCTCCAAAGTTAGGTGCAACTCCTGTTGCAATAAGCGGTCGCCCTTGATTGAGATCATCGATAGCGACACGTGCAAATTCTCCATCTGCATCATAGAACCAACTAGCAGCCTCGTCATAATTAAAGTAATGCACTAAGGCTTCTCTAACATAAGAGATAAAAGTCTCAGAATATACTGTAGAAAATGAGGTTCTTGTAGCAGCACCAGTCTGATAGATAAGCTGTGCAACATCATCATTGGGCTCTGTCAAGGAATCTGGCATATTATCCCAGTTATACGTTGTGTTGCAAAAATCTGCTGATAACGTACCATACTGAGGATCATCGTAGGTAATGGTCAGATTACCCTGCGGAGGGTAATCGTGAAACTTAATCAATTGGGCCATAGCAACTGGCACACAACCACAATAAGTCCCTCCTGCAATTGCCTCTGGGTCTGCATCCTTAGGAGTAAAGTCATTGTAAAACTCTCCTTGATTCCATAGTGTCGTCGTCAGAGGAGATACGACTGTCCCATCAGGATCTTTAGTAAGATAATCCGTAGGTTGAAGAGCAGCAAGCGCCGCCCACTCATTCTGAACTTTCTGCGAAGCCTGTACGCCAGTTCTTCTTAGATGCTCAATCTGTACCTCGTGACGACCTAAGGTATTGAATAGGGATTCTCCATAAATCTCATTGTCTAGATTAATCTGACTCTCATCAGAAAAAGCCAATACAGGACTATAGACGTCCTGAGCAGATATTATGACGAAACCTTTAGGCTCAAAATTGAATATGTAGTAAGATGACTCCCCATCTAGTGTCGTTCTAGTGTAAGCCTCTGTCACTTTAATATCCGCCATACTTTTCAGCTGGTGGTTAGACTTTACTGCAAACACCGTCTTAGCGTAGTCTCTAGCTTGTTGTTCTGGAACTTGCTTAGCACCTAAAAAACTAGTGCTAATCAACATTATAAGAACTGTTAAAAGCGAAAATCTTGAATTAATCATCTTTTACTGTTAGATTTTTTGTTTTAAGACCCCTCATTCGTGAAGAGAAGCATCTGTTTATGTCAGCAAAGGGTTATTGGTTAGTGGAATAAAACCAAAAAATGCCATTCTTAAGATAACATTCACATTAATGGTATAAATATCGTGCCTAGACAGTCATTTTTCAAGAAATTATGTGTCCGCAAGCGACAATCAAAACTTATTTAAGTTATTGATTGTCAGTTCGTTATGAAATAGGGAGGTGTTAATATGCTAGCTCATCTCCAAGAATTGTCTTGCAAGAGAGATATATTTTCATTTATATGAGCGACAATGGAGATACTTGGAATGAAACCGTTAGTCAAGGTAACATCAGTTATGAGGTTGAATGGAAGGTATAAAACTGAGTTAAGGAATACCCTATATTTATAACTAGGAAAGATAATTCAGACCTTTTAATAACTAAGACAGAGATGCAACTTGACAATCAATTACAAGGCTACCTAGATGACGATGGCTTACTAGCGCGGTTGCCAGGAAAGAAACAAAAGAAGAAATTAGATCTGCTTATAGAATTTCTTGCTTCACAATTTCAGACAGATACAACTTATACGGAAGTCGATGTCAATACAATTCTCAATCGACATCATAGCTTTAATGATCCTGCAACCTTGAGAAGACTTCTTATAGGAACAAAGAAACTAGAAAGGAGTGTGGACGGTAGAGCTTATTGGAAAACAATAAAATCCTAAATAGATTATCAGGACCAAACCTATAAATACACCCAAGCTTGAGTAAAGAAAGCAGTTGGAAAAAATATCTCTTTGAATTCATTTCAATTTTCATTGCAGTCGTATCAGCTTTTGCTTTAAGCAACTGGAATGACAACAGAAGTAGTCGACAATCGGAAAACAAAATATTAATTGAACTAAAAAATAGTATCGAAAACGATATTAAAGACTTCAAAGTCAATATAGGAGGCAATACACTAAGCCTGAGAGCGGATGAGATATTCAGAGACCTCATCGACAACAAAGAAGTTAGTCAAGACTCGATAAGTCTAATGTATATCGCCTTATTCAGAGATTACATTCCTATAATTAATAAATCCGCATACGAGTCCTTCAAATCTAATAATCTAAAGACTATCACCAATGACTCTCTAAGGTTACAAATCATAGAGTTGTATGATTACCATTATAGTGTAATAGAAGCTTTAGAATATGAAGTCGCGGAAATGAATTCTTATACGAATTACTTTTCGGAGACAAATAGGATGTTGAATCCATATATGCAATTCGATTCATCCACCGGGGATCTTGTTAAAATAGTTGGACCTGTCAACTTAGATAAAGAGGAGAAGAACAAGATGCTGAGCTTCCTGTGGCGCATACGAAAGAATCGCCAATTTAAACTAGCCAAGTACAATTCAATCACACAAGTGATAGAGCGGGTGAAATCCAACATTGAAAAGGAGTTAGACAGATAATGCAGCAGAGAAAGCTACAACATCTTATTTAAGCCTACGTCCATAACTATTAATTATAGGCCGATCAGCTCAATAAAAATCAAATCTATCACGCCTATTTTCAGCCCATTATCTTCCTGATACTGCAGTACACCTTTTAAGAATTTGGCATCTGTGTAAGGGCCACTCACTACACCTTTCTCAGTGAGTTTTTTATAGATCATTTCCTTATTCTTCTGAGTGAGCGGGCTGACACAGAGAATCCTTTCGGGACCTTCTTTTACGTAGCCTTCTGTCTGAGTCACTATTGTTGTGATTGGAGAAGGAGAGGGATCTCTGACAATTTCAACTTCTGATTGTTTGACGAGTTTCTTTAGATTTATTTCTTGGTACTGAGAAGGAACCAAAACCCTTTCAACATCTGCATTGGTTACAAGTTTTATAGAGCTTCTTGTGGTATAAGTATATTCTAAACATTTTTTCTTTACCTGATCTACATTGGGTATAGACTTATACTTATATGTTTTGAAAACTTGTTCTTTCTTTATCCTCTTTACTGTGGCTGGCTTGATTAAGGCCAAGTAAGAGTAAGATTCTTTTAATTCTTCTTTGCGCTTGTAGCAGTACTTTCCAATGCGCTCATAGTCTGGTGGGCAGACATAACAATTTCTGATCAGTGTGTCTTTGACTTGATCAGCGTCCGCAATAAAATATTTGAGCAAATTTGAATCTGTTACATCATCAAGACCCTCTAGAACAGTAAATTTTTCTGGCAACACCTTCTGCTCTACCGACAACTCTCCGATTTTAACATCCTTTAGCTCTAGCTTATCATAAAGTTCTCCAAGCTTTACATCCAAAGTCACATAGCCGTACTCAGCAGGAATAATTTCTACATCCGTATAAGCACCCATAGCCAAATATGTTTCTTCTACTTCTATTTGCTCGGTTTCTTCGCAGATATTGCCGATACTTGCGACCACCTGACTCGTGACTGTTTCAAGTGTTGCAGGCACCCTACGATACTGATAATAACCCTCCTTATACAAGAGTTCCTCTGGGGTTTCTTTATACTTGGCTTGAACCAAGGGTGTTACCTGACCAGCATCTAAAGTCTGAACAATTTGGATTTCTTCTCGAGGAACTTTCCTGTAGTATTCAGTTTCGATTTCTTCATATAGAAAATCCGCACCCCGCTCCTCAAACTTATCTAATTGATAAGGTTCCCTTGGAGACACCTTCATGAAATTAGGGGTACTCGTAGGACTACAGCCACTGACCAATACGACAATGAAAAATAAAATTGTTGCTCTCATAATAATCGAAATATAAAGACACTAATCCTCTACCCTGCCATTATACCACCGTAAGTTTTAGATTCAAATTAATTTCTCCCGGCAGCTCTATCCCTTCTCCATTATTATCCTTTAACTCCAGGCTATCCGCTAGAACTTCATTCTTAATGTAGTCGCCATACTGCCCTACTGCCTCTATGATATGCTCGTGGTCTGTCAACTCTATATTGATACGATCCGTCACGTTGAAATCAGAATCTTTTCTTCTATTCTGAATTCTATTAACAAGCTCCTTCGCTATACCTTCATTAATCAAGTCAGGTGTCAGGGTTATATCTAGAGCTACAGTGATCTTTCCATTTTGCGCCACTTGCCATCCTGGAATCTCTTGAGCAGAGATATCAAAATCTTCATAGCTCAACTCAAAGGTCTCACCATCCAACACTAATTGATATGGCGCAGTCGGATCGGCTTCAATCTTCGCTATCTCCTCATCACCAAAACTATTTATCATCGCTGCAGCAGCTTTCATTTGCTTCCCTAATTTTTTTCCCAAGGTCTTGAAGTTGGGTTTGATTTTCTTTTTGATGACGCCTGAGGCATCCGACATATATTCTATTTCCTTGACATTGACCTCTGCTTTTATCAAATCTTCTACAGCTCTTAGCTGTGTCTCAAATTTGTCATCCAGTATAGGAATCATCACCTTAGATAGTGGCTGTCGTACTCTAAGTGACTCTTTTTTTCTAAGGGATAAAACAAGAGAGCAGACCTTTTGCGCATAATCCATACGCTGCTCAAGATCTTTATCGATAAGCTCTGCGTGCACAGTCGGATACATACTTAAATGCACAGAGCTATGGGCCTCTTGTCCAGAAACTTCATTGAGATTCTTGTACAACCAATCTGCAAAGAAAGGAGCTATCGGCGCCATCAACTTTGTGATCGTTGACAAGCACGTGTATAGCGTCTGGTAAGCCGCCACCTTATCTGAACTGTAATCGCCTTTCCAGAATCTTCTTCTGCACAGACGGACATACCAATTAGATAAGTGTGACTCTACAAATTCTTGGATTCTTCTACCAGCACGTGTTGGTTCGTATTCTGCGTAATCCTTTTCGACTTCTTGGACGACGGTATTGAGCAAAGAAATGATCCATCTATCTATCTCTGGACGATCTGTCAGTGGCACCTCAGCCTCTGCATACTGAAATCCATCTATGTTGGCGTACAGCGCAAAGAAAGAATAGGTTGCATTCAGAGTGCCAAAAAATTTACGCCTCACCTCATCTATACCCGCTACATCAAACTTAAGATTATCCCAAGGGTTGGCATTGGTCATCATATACCAGCGTGTAGCATCAGAGCCATACTTCTCCAGAGTTTCAAATGGGTCTACAGCATTACCGAGACGCTTGGACATCTTCTGACCATTCTTATCAAGTACAAGTCCATTGGAGACTACATTCTTATAAGAGACTTTATCAAAAACCATCGTCGCTATCGCGTGCAAAGTATAGAACCATCCTCTTGTCTGATCCACACCTTCTGCAATAAAGTCTGCAGGAAAATTTCTCTCAAAAATTTCTTTGTTCTCAAATGGGTAGTGCCATTGTGCATACGGCATAGATCCAGAATCAAACCAAACATCAATCAAATCCGCCTCTCGCTTCATCTCCTTACCAGAAGGGCTAACAAGCGTGACATCATCTATGTACGGCTTATGCAAATCATCTGGGACTTTCTGAGATAAGCCTAATTTTTCGTTGGCTTTAGCAATTTCATTACCTAGCTCTTCTATACTGCCGATACAGATTTCTTCTTCCCCATCTTCTGTCCTCCAGATCGGTAAAGGAATCCCCCAGAATCTAGATCTCGACAAGTTCCAATCCAAGAGATTTTCCAACCACACTTGGAATCTGCCGGTACCTGTATGTGCAGGTTTCCAATTAATTTCATTCTTGTTCAGCTCAGCCATTCTGTCTCGCATCTTAGAGGAAGATACAAACCAACTGTCTAGCGGATAGTATAAGATAGGCTTATCCGTCCGCCAGCAATGCGGATACGAGTGATTGTATTTCTCAACCTTAAAGGCTTTATTTTCTTTCTTGAGCTTGACAGCTATCCGCAAATCTGTAGACTCAAAGCCACCTAGCTTTTGCTCTTCTGCCGAGTAGTATTCTGCTCTGACGTAGTCACCAGCAAAATCTGTTACCTCTTTCACAAACTTCCCTTGGCTATCGACAAGCGGTGCTTGCTCTTTTCCTCTCTGCACGAGGATCGACGGCACATTGTTCTGCATACAGACACGGTAATCATCAGAACCAAAGACAGAAGCCGTATGCACGATACCGGTACCATCTTCCGTAGACACAAAATCTCCTAAGATGGCTCTAAATGCATCCCCACTCTCCGGCTGCACATAAGGCATCAGTTGCTCGTAGTGAATACCTTCCAAGTTTTTGCCTGCAGTTGTTTGGATGACCTTCCATGGAATCAATTTTCCAGTCGGGTCATAATCTGTTAGTGCTATTTCCTTGCCCTCTTCTTTAAAATATTTTTTGATGAGCTCGGTCGCCAAAATAACCGTTATCGGCTCCTTCGTATATGCATTAAAAGTCTGGACAATGGAGTACTCAATCTTAGCCCCTAGTGCTACTGCACAGTTAGATGGCAGCGTCCAAGGTGTCGTCGTCCAAGCCAAAAAATACACATCATTAGGGTGTCCCTCATATAAGAAAGCGGATTTGTCATCTTTGATCAACTTAAACTGTGCCGTGACAGAGAGGTCTTTTATGTCCCTATAGCAGCCGGGCATATTGAGTTCGTGAGAACTCAGACCCGTACCAGCTGCTGGAGAATAGGGCTGTACAGTATAGCCTTTATAGAGGAGGTCTTTCTTATATAATTGCGATAGTAACCACCACACAGACTCGATATAATTATTATCAAAGGTGATATAAGGATTATCCAGATCAACCCAATAGCCCATCTTTCTTGTGATGTCATCCCACTGATCCTTGAACTGCATCACCGTCGTACGGCAAGCTTGATTATACTCTTCGACAGTAATCTTGGTACCGATATCTTCCTTGGTGATGCCAAGGGTCTTCTCCACATTGAGCTCGATTGGGAGACCGTGGGTATCCCATCCACCCTTTCGCTCTACCCGCTTGCCCTTCATCGTATGGAACCTACAGAAAAGGTCCTTGACGGTACGGGCCATCACGTGGTGGATGCCTGGTTTTCCATTGGCTGAGGGCGGCCCCTCGTAGAAGACATAGGTATTGTCTTCAGGTCTATCACTGATACTCTTTTCGAATATCTTGTTGTCATCCCAGAACTTGAGGATTTCCTTGTCGATTTCAGGGAGATTCAGCCCTTTCTGCTCTCTATACTTTGCCATATATGGAAATATTTAAATATGACAGCAAAAGTAAGGATTCGGGGGTTAAGAAGAGATATCTAGCTATGGTCTAAGCCCAAGTCGTTAAAAGTGTTCTTGCAAGTAAGTTTATCAAGGTTACTCCCGCCCCATCCAAGTAGAATGCATCATCTTCAGCCGCCACCCTACCTCTGTCTTTACGGCTAATGCACTCTCTATCCAACTAGCGTTATTGACGAGACTGTCCTCCTTATAGAATTTGGCATAATTGCGATAAGCTATCTGTATAGAGGGCCCATATTTCTCTACAGTGATGTACTCCATCTGATTAACCCGCTTGGCTCTATTTTCATTAGCCAATTGTCCTCTCATAAATTGTTTGATACGATCATTGTCCCAGACCTCTCCTTGTTCTAAGATGATAAAGTCTTCAGTATGATAATCCAATATCTTAGTAGAATCTACCCCAGCCCACAAATCATCAAAAGCGCCTTGGATGAGGTCCATAGCAATTTTCTTTTCAACTTCAGTAATCTCTTTGGAAGAGGATCTATTCTCTTTGGAAGAGGAGGTTGGAGACGGTGTGCCTGTTGTACAGGAACTAAACAGCACTACTAAAAGGAGTGATAAATATTTCATTAAAGTAAGTTAAGGCAATCTTGCAACTTTAGGACTACCACAAAATCAATTTTCTACTCAGACACCTAGTCAAGTAGCGCAAAGATGTCAACTCCATTAAGTCCTCAACTAGATCCTTTGCACTAACCCACAATATTTATATCAGACGTCAACAATACAGCCTTAATGCTGGCGTTCCAATTACATCAATACTTGCGGCCAAAAAATATTCGCCAGGCAGGCAACACTCTTTATTCCAACGCAAGTATTAGAGTTATAAAACAATACTTAAATAATTATGAAACAGTTTCAATTTCTATTCTTGGCCATCTCGTTGGTCTACTTTTCAGCTTGTGGTGACACAGATCCTTCAGAGTTTACCGGTACTGCTGATGATGTCTTAGCGATGTTGCAAGAGGACAGCCCAGCTCAAGAGTTTACGGTGTCCAATACAGGGTTTGATATCATTACAGACAACAACACCCTCATCTCTGCAGCCCCGCAATCCTTTGTAAATGTGGATGGCTCACCTTACAATGGGACTTTCGTCTTATCAGTTATAGAACTACAAACCAAATCTGACATAATGCGCTACGGATACCAGACGCTGACGGTAGATGGACAAATCTTAACCAGCGATGGTGAGTTCCGTTTCGAAGCGATAGCGGCAAATACGACAGAATTAGTCTTAGCAGAAAATGCCTTTCTAGGTGTAAGAATACCCAATGAAGCACCCTCCAGTGAAGCCATTCTTTTTGAATTAAGTGAAGAACAGTTATGGTCACCAATGATGGTCGACGGAGCAGCCATAGATACAAGCGGATGGGAAACAGGAGAAAACGTATGGAGTATTGGATATGATACCAGATTCCCTACCCTAGATTGGGTCAATGTGGATTACTTTACAAAATTCGATGAGCCTCTCACGGATATTTCATTGTGCTTACCACGTGGATACGGCCGAGATAATTCGGTAGTCTATTTAGTGTTCAGCGATCGCGATATAGTGCTACGTCCTACTATGAATGGCACAGCCTTCACCGCTCCACTGCCTATCGGAGAAAATGTACATATGGTGGCCATCACAGCAGAGGGAGACAATAGGTTTAGAATAGCCAAAGAGGAGGTTGCCATCATCGAAAATCTCAAAGTCGACTTAGAGCCAGATTCCGCTTCCAAGGAAGAAATTATAGAGTGTCTTGAAAACCTAGACTAGCCAGCTTATATAGTCAAATCACCTATTAGGGTGATTCGGCTGTAGAACACTTCACACATCGCTAGGATAAATATTTTCAAAGTTTCAATAATTATTGAAACTTTGAAAATATTGTTCTATATTTGAATTATGGAATTACAAGAGGCACAGATGCAGTTCATACAAACTTGGGGGTCAGTCGGCTCATCTTGGGGTATACCGCGCTCTATGGCCCAGATTCATGCACTCCTTCTTGCCAACGCTGATGGCCTGAGTACTGAGGAAGTGATGGAAGAAATCAAGCTTTCTAGAGGTAATGTCAATATCAACCTCAGAGAATTGATCAACTGGGGCCTCATCAGCAAGCAGAACAAGCTGGGAGACCGTAAGGAGTACTTCAAAGCAGAGCACGAAATCTGGTCTGTAGCCAAGCGTATTATAGAGGAGCGGAAGAAGAGAGAGTTTGTACCCATTCAGAACCTCTTGACAGAACTAAAGGCCACCAAAATAGTAGGCCCTAAGGCCAAAGTAGCCCATTTTAAGGGGTTGGTAGAAGAGCTGGATGCTTTCTTATCACAAATGGATCAGCTATCAGAATTACTGGTAAAAATGAAGAATAACAGGTTTTTTAATCAATTCATAAAGTTCTTAAAATAGGATAGCCCTAAAGAGGTCTATTTTTTTGAGACAAACTTTCAGTTTTTTCTAAAACTTTAAAACATATCATATTATGATTGATCTACTTATTACAATACTCTATTTCTATATGCTAGCGCTCATTCCTTTAGGTGCTATTCAGGTCCTCGTGACTCTTTATAAATCCTTTAAAAGAAGTCAACCAACTAGTTATTATAATGACCTAAAGAAATACTGGAGTCTGATTGTCCTCTATTTCTGCATCTGGTTTATAGGCTCACAGGTTGGAACTGAGTGGATAGACACAACAGCAAGTTGGATCTTCTTCATTACCTACATTTGTATCCCTCCTACCCTCTTGGCTGTATATAATTTCAAAATTATGCGCAGAGAATATCCTCAAGAAATAGAAAACCTCATCTTCTAAATATTTTTTTGAACCAAACTTTCAGTTTTTTCTAAAACTTCTAAATAATACAAAAACTATAATTATGAACTACCTACTTATCACCTACTGCACTTACATCGTTGTTACACTGATACTCACTCTGTGGGTGGGTAGAACCCTCTTCGTCAACGGGAAAGTTTTCCTCTCAGAAATATTCAACAATCAAGAGCTGATCGTCAACTCTGTCAACAAACTGCTTCTGATCGGCTTTTACCTCATCAATTTTGGCTATGTACTTTTCAATCTTAGAGAAAGAGCTAGACTCACGACGGCAGTAGAAAGTGTAGAAATACTGAGTCAAAAAATTGGCTTCATCGTTATAATTCTTGGTGTTATGCATTTTATTAATCTATTCGCCCTCTTCACGCTACGAAAACGAGCTAAGCGAAAAACCCTCACTGAGTCGACACCTACTGCTTAAGTTATTGTAGGACAAAAAAGAACAAACGTCGCTAACGTAAATACAAGTTCATATGCTCACCAATCACAAATTACTTATCGATCAAGACTGTCCTATGTGCAGTATCTATAGCTCAGCCTTTGCTAGAGTCGGTTGGATAGATAGTAACTGCGCCCTACCCTACCAATCTAGTGAGGCCAGCACAATTACAGAAATCGACCAACATAAAGCTTGTAATGAAATTGCACTTATCGATTTAGAATCTAAAAAAGTGCGCTATGGTGTTGATTCCCTTATCGCAATAGTGCTTCAGAATTATCCAAAGCTAAAGCAGATTATTGCACACCCGATGATATACAAGCCGCTAGCAATTCTGTACAAGTTTATTTCTTATAACCGGAAAGTCATTGCACCTTCAAAACTGACTAGCAACGAAAGAACTTGCAACCCTGACTTTAATCTTGCCTACAGATGGGCATACATCTTATTTGTCGCCATAGCCACTGCATTTATAGTCAACAACTTCACTGCCCATCTCTTTCCACATTTCGGATGGCCACACAATATGACAACAGAAGTAGTTATCTGTTTGGGGCAGGTGACTTGGCAAGCTCTAGCAGCACACCTTATTATAAGCAAAGATAGAATCCATTACCTTGGAAATTTGTCGACTGTCTCTATGATGGGTGCGCTGATACTCTTACCCGTCACTTTACTCCTTAATCTGGTGAATTTTTCTGTCCATGTTAAGCTTCTCCTATTCTTTTCTGTGATCGGCTTTATGTTTTTTGAACACATCCGGCGCTGCCATCTCTTAGGCATCAGCTCTTGGATGACAGTCTCTTGGGTCGCCTATAGAATAACGGCGCTTTCTATTCTGATTCTATTGATTCACAACAGCCTCGTATAACTATGAAAAAGAAAATCGTCATCGCAGGGGGTACAGGATTCCTTGGTGAAGAATTAGAAAAATACTTTGTTGCAAAAAGGTATCAAGTCAAAATCCTTACTAGAAATCCTATCGCCTCCAACCATCAAGAGTGGGATGGACAACATCTTGGCCCTTGGGTAGATCACATTGAGGGTGCAGATATCCTCATCAATCTCTGTGGAAAAAGTGTCGACTGTCGATACACACCCCAAAACAAAAAGGCTATCCACGACTCCAGACTTATAACTACCCGCTTACTCAATGAAGCGATAGGCCTTTGTTCTACACCGCCCTCCATATTTATGAATGCCAGCAGTGCCACTATATACGTACACTCAGAAGACCTGCCGATGACGGAGCGCTGCGGTATTATCGGACACGACTTTTCGATGTCGGTTGTCAAAGCTTGGGAGGCAGCATTTTTTGAAGAGGAAATACATGGTGTCAGAAAGGTAGCCTTGAGAACAAGCATCGTCCTAGGCGAATCAGGCGGCGCCTATCCCAAACTCAAACAAATAACCCGATTAGGACTAGGAGGCCATCAAGGTAATGGCAATCAGATGGTGTCATGGATTAGTGCCTTGGATTTTTGTAGAGCTGTCGAGCATATCATAGATAATAGCTATCTAGAAGGCGCCATCAATATTACGAGTCCAAATCCACTAAGTAACAAGACTTTTATGCAAACCATAAGAAGATCTCTTAGGCCATTGTTTCATCTACACCAACCAAAATGGCTGCTTGAAGTAGGCGCTGCGATTATCGGCACAGAAACAGAACTGCTCCTCAAGAGTCGATATGTAATTCCTGAGAGACTGACCAAGTCTGGGTTTTCCTTTGTGCATACTACGATGGAGAAATGGTTGAGTAAGAAATCCAAATTGAAGAATTCAAAGTCCTTTAATTTGAAAAAACAGAGTACTAATTAAGACAGCTCATAAGTCGAGAAGGACTCAGGAGCATCCCTAGCTCTCTTGTTGATTGTCTGGAATCTCTATTTCGTACGTAAAACTATCGGACTGCCCAAAGTTGTCGACAGTTGCTTCAAGGACCCAGACACCACTTTGTTTGACCTTTACAAAACCTATAAGATACTTACCTTCAGTACACAGGCGATTCATACCCATATAGTTGAATTTGACATTAGGATCAGACTTGAGATATCCATGCAGTTTTACTCTTGCAAAATTAAGAGGTTGTTCTTCTAAGTCTGCTAATTTCAAAAACCAATGGTGGGTTCTATTAACTTCTGCCTTCTCGATATTATAAATCTTAATCTTGAAGACCTCATTGTCTGTTTGCACAAACTCCTCGGAACAGATTTTTCTATCGTGGGCTTTTTCAAAAACAGTTTTCGTCTTAGCACTGACGTCCTGAGCAAATAACGTACTCGACATACTTACAAAAACAAAAAAAGTAAATAACAAATATTTCATAGATGCAATTGTTATGACGATACAAAGTGGGTTGCCTTACTGCGATCACAATAAGGCAACCACTTGTACATTTGTCTTATTTATTTCTTCAGAATAACAAACTGCTCAACTACTTCTTTAGAACCTTCAGGTCTCATATAAATAAAGTAGTTACCATTATTTAATTCAGAAAGATTTACATCGACTTCTTCAGTATGATTCAAATCAAAATTTCCATGCTTCATAACTTCTCCTTGGGAAGTGCTTATGAAATAATGAATCTCTTTACCCATATATTCTGACATATCGATTTTCAATACATCTTGAGCAGGGTTAGGAAATAGTCGTATGCCGCTCTCAATCTCAGCCACTATATCTACAAATCTGAAATCTGAAATCTCTACTGTTCCATCTTCATATTCAGTAACTACTTGATAGTAGTTCTTACCTATCTCTGGCGTAGAGTGTACGAAATAAAATTGCTGATCACTTTCTACACTTTCTGGCGATATCACAGCGATATTTTCAAAGTCTTCTCCATCCATATGTACCCACTGAAATGCAACTTGCTTAACTGCTTTGCCATCTTGCGAATTGTAGTGATAAGAAAGTTCAGCTTGTTGATCCTGTGTTGGAGTCGCTCTGAAGTCATTCGGTTCAGAGTATTCAATCAAGGCTAATTCTATTGGATCATTAGGACCCTGTAAGCGTCTACCACAAGTTTCTATGACGATGTCATCTATGACAATGACATCCAAGTTGCCAGATGCATCACATCTGAATCTTATTCTGGTATTGTCAGATAGGTTAGCAGAAGGAATCGTAACTCTTTCATTCTCACGGACGAGATTCTGGAATTCTACTCCACTATTCCACTCTTCTATGATAGTGTAACTAGAGCCACCATTCGTAGAAACCTCTAGAAAGAAGTCTTCGCCTGCTTCCATTCCATCAGCACGATAAGTAAAGCTGACCTTCACTTCGTTGAAAGATCCAAGATCAAGCACATCTGAGAACAGAGAAGATGCCGCTCCAGAATTATCTCTCAACCTTATAGAGTTGCTCCCAGAACCATTACCATCACCATTATTCAGTCTGTCGACATCTCCTCCACCATCATTCCATATACCAAATCCTGATTCAAAGTCTTCACTTGACAAGGTCTCACAATCCACGATGACTCCGCCTCTAGGAGTCGCACATTCACTAAAAAGTATTCTTCTTCCCCCATCGACTACCCATATTCTATTATCATCACTTACGGAAATATGATTGCCGGTTTGGTCTGATTGTTTAGACCATACTTGATTGCCTTCATAAAAATATAGACTTCCATCGCTTTCTGACAGTGCCCATATATTATCCGATCCTTCTGAGATACCTATATCTCTGGCTTTAAAAGTTCCTTTTCTAAACCAGCGGTCATTGCTTAATTGGTAAACAAATCCATCTGTGCCTACTATCCAGGCATTGCCATCAACATATACATCCAACTTCTTGGCTCTTACAGCAGGATCCATTCGAGTCCAATTGAATAGAGTAGAATTTCGTCTATAGACAACACCACCATCACCTACAAC
>CALBWK010000155.1 GCA_937969415.1 uncultured Saprospiraceae bacterium
AAAAATTTGATAGTTTAAATAAGTTTTAGTTATGTATTTCAATCTTAGAATTACTTACGTGGTTGAGCGGAAATATGACTTTATTTCCGTTATCTGCAATAAGAATCATAGAGGACTTATCCATCTCTACGACCTTACCGGTCACTTCATCAATTGTAATGGTGTCACCCAAGTCAAATTTTCCTTGGGAGTAATAGGAAGCTAAAAAATTGGACATAGTGCTTTTGGAAGCTAATCCATATCCAATGGCGAAGGCCAGCACGACTCCACCGATAAGCAAAGATATATTTTGTGAGAGAAATTCTGTATTTATTTCTGCCTGAGTTAAGGCACTGATAACAATATTAATTATCATAAAATAAAAAACAAAATTAGCTATCATCCTTGCTGAAGGAATACCTAAGGATTCTAGCGTGGTCTGCGCTACACCTTTGAGTACATCTGCTAGTAACACTCCTGCCACAAGAATAATTCCCGCCACAAGTAGTTTTGGTATTAGATCAAAGGTCTTAGCCACTAGATTGGAGACAGCAGGCATTCCTAAAACATCTGTAGCCGCCATCATAACAAACAAGACAAGGATGTAGTAAATGATCTTGCTTATGAGTGAGCTAAACTTAATTTTAACATTTGACTTTTCGACTATCTCAACTTCGTTAAGCTTTTCACCGATTTTATCAATGTTAATGGCTAGAAGGGCCTTATTGACTAGTTTTCTTACAATTTTGGCGATGATAATGCCAATTATAAGAATGACGACTGCCATTATGAACTTGGGCACACCTTCAATAAAGGCGTTGATCAAGCCTGTCAGTGCAGTACTTTGTGATTGTAGTATAAATAAATACATGGATTAGTAGGGGGTTGGTTTCTTAGTGTTCAGACATCTTTGCCTTTATCAGAATTCTCGCCTCCAATCATAGAGACAAAGTATCCGATAAGCTTCGAAAAATATACGTCAACAATGTTGAGCATAGAGTGCACGGAGTTCAAGTTACCGTCCACTTTCTTCTTGACATTATTAAGGTTTGAGGAATACTTCTCTTCCTGCAACTTCTCAAGTTCTTTAAAACTATTCTTTGACTCCTCTGACATTAATACTGCTCTTTATACTTTTCGTTGAATGTTTTTTTAAACTTTTGTTTCGCTCTTTTAATTTTCATTTTGATAGCACTCTCTGACTTATTCAGAATGTGGCTTATTTCTCTGATTGACATTTCATCTTGATATTTCATCAATAGAATTGTCTTATCTCCAGTTGGGATTTCCTCAAGGATTATTTTGAGCCTACTCACATTCATCTCTAGTAGAAACTTATCCTCTACATCATCTGGCACATCTAGATTCTCTATATAATCATCGACATATACACTCGGGTCTTTCTTTTTCCTTCTTAGAAAATCTATACAGTAATTATACGTGATAGAATAAATCCAAGTCGAAAAACGACTTTTGCCACTAAACTTGGACATATTAAGAAGGATCTTCATCATTATATCTTGTGTCGCATCTTCTGCTTCACTCTCACTTTTGAGTAGGGATAATGACTTTCCAAATATCTTACCCGAGTACCTTTTGTACAACAGGTTGAAGTAAGCTACATTCTGGGATTCTAAGTATAACTGAACTAGCTCCTCATCAGTAACTTTTTTACTCAGATCAGAGGCTAACAAGGGACTTAAAAGATTGATCAAAATCTATTTTTTTATTGGGGTGTGTCCTCTTTAGACGTTAACATTTAAAAAAGTTACTTTAAGGGTATCTAGTTTGTGGCAACTTGTAACTCTTTAAACAGTAATATTAACATCAGCAAAACATATAATAAAGGTCGAATATCAGTAAATAATTAATTATCAAGGTATAAAACATATAAAATTTATTTAATCTATTAATTTATAGACTCCCAAATGATGCATAAATTCTTAAAATCCTTTTTTCTCATCACTATATGTCTAGCCATATATAGTCCAAAGGCAGCTATAGGGCAAGATGCCGAGGCCTTATTTATCAAGCGTATCTATGACCATACCTTATCTAAAGGGCAATGTGACCTATGGTTAGAGCACTTATCCAACAACATAGGAGGCAGACTTACTGGCTCAGACAATGCTGCAACAGCTGTAGATTACACACACCAAGTTCTTTCCGATATACCACTGGTAGATAAGGTCTGGAAGCAGCCTTGTATGGTGCCAAAGTGGGTAAGAGGTGATATAGAGGAGGTCTCTATCTCCTCAAATGGCGTCAAAAAGCAACTCAAAGCTTCTTCTCTCGGCAATACTGTAGGTACGGACGGAAAACTACTTACTGGTGAGATTATAGAGGTATTTGATCTAGACACCCTCGATATCCTAGGTACAGCAGCTCTACAGGATAAAATCGTCTTCTACAATAGGCCTATGGACCCCACGCGATTGAGCACTGGACATGCTTATGGAGAAGCCGTCGACCAGCGGGTACACGGTGCATCTAGAGCATCGAAATATAAGGCGAAGGCTGCCCTTGTGAGATCTGTGACCTTGCTACAAGATGATCTACCTCATACAGGCGTACAGAGTTACGCTGAGGGCATTACACCTATACCTTCGCTGGCCATCAGCACCAATGACGCCAATTTTCTGAGTCAACAACTACAAGAAGGCACGGTCACTGCCCAGATACGCAACAATCCACAAGTCTTAGACTCTGTGCAATCGCATAATGTCGTCGCAGAAATACGAGGCTCAGAATATCCCGATGAAATCATCCTCATCGGTGGTCATCTAGATTCTTGGGACCTAGGCGGCGGAGCTCACGATGATGGAGCAGGTTGTGTCCATGCCATACAGGTCTTCCAGACGCTACAAGATCTAGGGTATCAGCCTAAGCGAACGCTGAGATGCGTGATGTTTATGAATGAGGAAAACGGACTTGGCGGCGGTAAAGCCTATGCCAAGGCATCTAATGAAAAAGGAGAATTCCACTTGGCAGCCATAGAGTCAGACGCGGGTGGCTTCACGCCGCGGGGATTTGGTTGTAGTGGGCATCCTGAGGTATTTAAGCCTTATTTGGCCAAGCTTCAGGAGTTTGACCTGTTTCTAGAGCCTTATGATCTGTATCTCAAAGCTGGTGGCGGTGGCGCTGATATCGGTCCACTCAAATCTCAGAAGGGTTTGCTGATAGGATTCCAACCTGATAATTCGAGATACTTTGACTTCCATCATACCTCAGCTGATGTCTTTGAAAATGTCAATGTCAGAGAATTGAGGATGGGTGCGGCTGCAATAACGGCATTGGTTTATCTCATCGATCAAAAAGGTCTCAAATAATGAGTGATCAGATCGAATTACAAGACAAAACCTTCGTCAGATATATTCCTGACACAGAACTTGACACCATCGTCACGCGTCTGGCTGATGAAATAAATGCACACTACAGCAAATTCCAACTAGAAATTGTGCTTGTAAGCATCTTAGATGGTTCCTTCATATTTATGGCCGATCTGGTGAGAAAGCTGACTTTTCCGCATAAAATCCACTTCGTCAAGCTCAAGTCCTATGACGATATGGAGAGTACTGGCCAAGTAAAAGTCTTGCTAGATCTAGATGTAGATGTAAGCGGTAAGCATGTCCTCATAGTAGAGGACATTGTCGATACGGGGCTAACTCTTGAGGCGTTTAAGGAGATGCTCACTAATTCTGACCCTTTGTCTGTAAAACTGTGCACGCTACTTAGCAAGCCTGAAGTGCATAATGATATAGTTCCTTTGGATTTTGTGGGCAAGGAGATACCGCCAGAATTTATCATCGGCTATGGCCTTGACCTCAATGGTGTGGCTAGAAACCTACCGGATATATATAAGCTAAAAACTTAATCTATTAAATAACCTTCTAGCTGTTTTCCATTAACTGGAATTGCGTTAATTTTGCGAACCAAAATGACCCATAGTGTAATGGTAACACTACGGTTTTTGGTACCGTCATTCTAGGTTCGAGTCCTAGTGGGTCAACAAAGAAGCCTCTAACTAGCTGATAGTCAGGGGCTTTTTTTTTAACTGGTGAATAGGCTGTCGATTTGGGCTACTTTAAATCAAAATACATCATTCGTGTACTTAGTGTTGACTTTTTCTTACCGTCCTTATTTATGTAATCAATTTCTGATTGCTCAGTACTGAAAAGGAATTTAAAGTCATTTTTCTCATAGTATCTAAGAGGCCCCTCCTTATTGTAGGCATCTACGACAATAAAGCGACAACCAGTTTTGTTTTCTGGATCAGCAAACCATCCCTTGATAAAATCCATTAATTGCCTTCCAATCCCATTACCTCCAAAATTCTGACTAACACCTAACCTACCAATCTTCACGGCTGGATAGGATGGGTAAATACGCTTTGCGTGCGGTACTGTCTTATTAGCTTTCTTTTTCCTAGCATTTGGTAAATTATCGACTCTTAATGCGTCATTGGATACCGTGAATGCACAGACTATTGTACTTGAGTCTTTATCTAAGGTAAAGCAATATGATTTACCAATTAGTTCTGACTGATGAGGGATTGCGTCTTCTCTAAAAAATTCATTTAAATCAGAATCTCCACAATCAAAGGAATCAATATTTATTTTGTCTGAGAACTGCCGAAGTGTACAATCCTCAAGGAGG
>CALBWK010000156.1 GCA_937969415.1 uncultured Saprospiraceae bacterium
ACTTTGAGAAAACAAGCATAATGGTAGAAGAGCAATAACTAAAGGCAGAAGCTTCATAATTAATGATTTTAAGAACTAATGTAACAACTTTTCTAAAGCTGGAATACAACCTTCAAAAATTAAAAAATCTTCCGCCTAAGCAGTTGCTGATGCAACAGTTCGCAAACTTCTGAGTGAGGTTTACTCACTCAGATTCCGCCTGCGGCGGAACCCATCTCGTAATAGGTGGTAGTTAGATATTGAGTCATTTCATATTTAGTCTACGCCGTTGCTGATGCAACGGTTCGCAAACTCAAGACAGACATTTAGTCTGTCTTGTCATCCGCTTCGCTGATGACCTCTTTCTTATAACTAGTAAACTAGATAATTTGTATTCCATCTAGACTGCAGCCTAAGCCGTTGCTGATGCAACGGTTCGCAAACTTCTGAGTGAGGTTTACTCACTCAGATTCCGTCTGCGGCGGAACCGTTTGCTCAGGTTTCATCTGAGGGAAGAAGAGGACGTCTTGGATAGACTTTTGGTTGGTTATAATCATCGCAAGACGATCGATTCCGATACCAATCCCAGCTGTTGGTGGCATACCATACTCCAGTGCTCTTAAATAATCTTCATCCAATTGCATCGCTTCTTCATCACCACGCTTGCCCAACTCCAGCTGTTCCTCAAATCTATTGCGCTGATCGATAGGATCATTTAATTCTGAAAAAGCATTGCAGATTTCCTTAGCGTTGCAGATTCCTTCAAAGCGCTCCACCAAGCCAGGCTTCGTCTTATGTTTCTTAGCAAGAGGTGACATCTCTACAGGATAATCAGTAATAAAAGTCGGCTGTATCAAAAGGTGCTCGCACTTCTCACCAAAAATCTCATCAATTATCTTGCCTTTACCCATAGACTTCTCGATGTGTATTCCGAGACCCTTAGCTGTATCTCTGAGGCCGGCCTCATCCATTTCCGAAATATCTATACCCGTAAAATGCTCGATTGCACCATACATCGTATACCGCTTCCACGGTCGCTTAAAGCTGATCACATTCTCCCCTACTTGCACATCAGTGGTCCCGTGTACCGCCATTGCAACATACTCTACCATCTCCTCTGTAAAGTCCATCATCCACTCATAGTCCTTATAAGCCACATACAACTCCATCATCGTGAATTCTGGATTGTGGAATCGGCTCATCCCTTCATTTCTGAAGTCCTTGGCAAACTCAAAGACACCATCATATCCGCCCACCATTAACCTCTTAAGATAGAGCTCGTTAGCGATACGCAAATAGAAGGTTGTGTCCAAAGTATTATGATGCGTCTTAAATGGCCTTGCCGCTGCTCCCCCATACATCGGCTGGAGTACAGGCGTCTCCACCTCTAGGTAGCCGCGCTCTGTCATAAAGTTTCTCATGGCATTGATCATCTTGGATCGCTGCACGAATGTCTCTCGTACTTCAGGATTGACCGTTAGGTCAACATATCTCTGTCTGTACTTGAATTCTGGATCGGTGACCTCATCGTAGACTTTGCCATCCGCATCCGTCTTAGTGATAGGAAGCGGCTTGAGTGACTTACTGAGTATGGTCAATTCCGTTACGTGTATAGACAATGTACCAGTCTGGGTCACAAAAGCATAGCCTTTAATACCTATGAAATCTCCTAAATCCAATATCTTCTTAAAAACCTGGTTGTACAAGGTCTTGTCCTCTCCATCGCAAATGTCATCTCTACTCACATAAACCTGCATCTTCCCAGTACTGTCTTGTATCTCAGCAAATGAAGCTTTTCCCATTATCCTTCTACTCATCAAGCGACCCGCAATACAGACTTCTTTATAGCCTTCCTTATTGGTCTCGTATCCTTCGTGTATCTCCTTAGAGGTATGGGTAACAGGGAAGGTCGCACTCGGATAAGGTTCTATCCCGAGATCTATCATCTTTTGTAGATTTTCCCTTCTGACGAGTTCTTGTTCACTAAGATTCTGGTTCATATTAAAACTTGTTTATATACGTTGGCAAAATTAACATTAAAATGGATAGATAATTAGCCTATACGACCGAAGCTTAGAATGGTTTTGAGTATTTTTCTCAATTATTGTTGGTGCTCAAATACAACCTTACAAATGAGATCTTTTTTCAGCTTGATTTTATCACTTTTTACATTTCTCACTTACTATGCACAGACAACAATAGTTGTAGAAGCAGGACCGATCAGCTACACCAACATAGATAACACAATCGGCTTTACACCAGTTGTAGATGATTACTCCAGCATAGATATATCAGATTGCACCAGCATTCAATTTTCTGTCGACTTTGATTTTAGCTTACCTTGGTTAGGAGTTGGAATGGGGCCGAGAATGGAAGCTGCAGACCAATGTGGCATAGGTGCTATGCCGTGTGCAGGTGACCCTACAGATCCAGTAGCAGGAGCTTGCTCTAATTGTTGGGATTTTATGTGGGTTCAATTTTCTATTGGGGGCTCAGAAGTAGAAGATGAACTACTAGGTCTTGATCTCAGTACACCTCAAAATGGAACTATAACAAGTAATATCTACTGTACCGATGGTGAGACAGAAGCATCTATCACAATATCGAACCAAAATTGGTCTGGAATGGAGACCAACACTTTCGAAAATGTTGTCATCCTTTGCTGGGAAGGTGTACCTACTATAGATCCTTTTCCCCCTGTTTGTTCTGCTAATAATATAAGCCTAGATGGAGATGCAGGAGACCCAACTATTGTAGATGACTGGTTATGGACCAGTGATATGACTGCGAGCATAGACGATGATGCAGCCCAAAATACCTTTGCTACGGGAGCAGAGGATGGAGAGACTTTTACTCTGACAGCAACTGACGAAAACGGATGCACAGGGACTGCAGAGGAAACCTTGAGTCTAATGGGTGGATTTGATGCAACTCTTATGGGCGGCGGTGTCATCTGCCCTAACAGCTGTACTGACCTCAGTAGCCATATTGAAATTGGTTTGACAGGAGGCGTAGAGCCATATACAGCCACTTTAGAATTCAATGGCATTCCAGTTACTCTGCCTGCTTTTGATATAGATGAGAATACCTTCCAAATCTGTCACGAAGATGGAGGACTTTTTCCTTCTGTCGATAACGGCTCAGATCCTATTGCAATTACGATTCCTAACTTTATCTGGGACTTCTTAGGTGGTAGCATAAATATAGAAATTACCTCTATAGAAGATGATAGCGGTTGTTCAGGCACCATCAATGGAGGAGCTATCAGCGTCACCCTAGGCAACTCTCCTTCTATAGAAGAACCGGATATACTACCCTTGTGCCTCGACTTAGGTACGACAATAGACCTGACACAATTTGACATCGCTATACTTGATGGTCAATCTTTATGCGAAGTCATCTGGCTCGACAACGATGACGATGTGAATAGCTCAATCAACAGTCCGGATGATTATGATTTTGATAGTAATGGAAATACAGTCTATGCTGTCGTCTTTTGCGATCCTTGTTACTCAGATATTATTGAAGTAGAGCTTGACATCAATATCAGACCAGATATCGAATTAAATACCAACGATATTGAAATCTGTGGGATGGATTATGAGCTGCCTGACTTTGACGAAGTAGTCATCATTGATGGAGAGGTAGACCCAGGATATTTTTTAGATGAAGATTTAAATTTTGGCCCATCATTTCCTGGAAGCTTTTTGACACTTACTGACGAAACAGAAATATTCGTCTATGATGAAAGTGCTCCTAATTGCGGAGACATTGCCAGCTTTTTTGTCACGCCTCTTTTAGAGCCGGAAATAAATTCCCCCTCAGGTACATTGACAGCCTGTGGTGTCATTGAGTTGCCTATCCCAGAAATATTTAATGAAGATGACTGGGAGTACAATACGCAAGATGATGGTTCAGGTCAATCGTTTTTCGATGGAGACGAAATTTTTGAGACAGACGGCATAGATATGCTTTTCCTTATAGCAACAACTAACGAAGGATGCATAGACACGACACATATCCAACTCAGTTTCTTAGGAGGCACTAGATACACGGCAGAGGTAACACCTTTCACTTGTGACTCGCTTTTCTTATCTGCCATCTCTCCTACACCGACGACGAGTAGTTTGGGTTTCTATACATCGGTAGGCACAGGCACAGTACCTGATTTCAACGGTGGGGATACTATAACTGCCCAATCGCTACCGACCCTAGGCACAGATACACTTTACCTCTATGACCCTCTAGCCGTCGGTGGTTGCTCGACTATAGATACTTTTATATTTGAGATAGGAAGAACTCCGCAAGTACTCAATCCTGGCAACCAGACTTTTTGTGAATCAGGAACTATAGAAGGTCTTATTATTGGCGTCGGTCCTTCAGACTCTATACTTATACAAACCGATAATGGGACTGAACTTCAAGAAGATACCCCAATAACAGAATCAACAAGAATTGCAGTATCGATACGTTATGTATTTGCCAATGATTCATTGTCCTGCTTCCAAATATTTTTCTTTAATGTGAACATTATAGATCAACCGTTTGCAGGAGACAATGCCTCCATTTCAGTCTGTCAAGGATATACGCAACCGCTAGACTTTCTTTCCCTATTGAATAATGCAGACCCAGGTGGCCTCTTTACACCAGCTACAATTCCGGATCTAGACCTATCAGATCCTACACAAGTTGATGTGGGAGCTCTGCCTACAGGGACAATTGATCTGACTTATGCTTTTTCTGAACCAGGCTGTCCACCAGACGATGCCATTCTGACAATAGACATCATTGCACCTGCTGACCCAGGCACCGCTGCGGATTTCTCTACCTGTGACCCAGATACCCCGATAAATTTTGTGACACTCTTTGGAGATCCAGCTGCTCAAGGTAACTGGACAGCCACAGACATTGATGATCCTGCACTTACGATTCCTATTATAGATCCGACCTCAGTTATTCTTTCAGACTTGCCAGGTAGTGGAAACGGGTATACCATTTCACATAGTGTCCTTAATCCAAATGCAGATTTTTGCGAACCGAATGAAAGTTCTGTATTTGTTACGATCCTAGATCAACTGATTGCAGGCGATGATGCGACAAGTGGCTTCTGCAAAGGCACCGTTATTAATCTTAATGACTTACTATCTAGTAATGCCAGTCTGGGAGGAACCTTTGAGTCTGAGGACAATCTGATATTTATCGGCGACACATGGGACACAGGACCTACCCCACTTGGACTAGGGCCAGATTTCAATCTCTCCTATATTGTCAATTCGCCTGGATGTGATGCAGATACAGCTTTCTTTGTCGTAACTATAGCTGATCAACTTTTCGCTGGTACTGCAGCGCCCGACAATTCTGTCTGCGAAGGAGATCAAGTTAACCTCAGTATGTTCTTAGAAGGAGAAACTCCTGGTGGAGACTTCTTTAACTCCACTAACTTAACAACACCTATCTCTGATACTTGGCTAGCAACAAATACTTCTCAGTTCACCTACATCATTCCAGGCATACCTGGTTGTGATCCTGACTCAACAGATTTCTTTGTACAGGTATTCCCCGCACTTACGGCCAATGCTGTTCTGACCACAAATATGATTTGCGAAGGGCAATGTACGGAACTGATTATATCAACATCGGAATCAGGAGGAGCTAACTTATTGGTAAATGGAGATGCCACACTTAACGAATCAGAACTGCTGACCTTACCGTTAGTAGCTGGTGACAATATGTTGACTTTGTGCCAAGACGACACTGCTTTTGGTTATGATGGGACCATATTCAATATTGGCAACTCTGCAGAAGTCAGTGTCACCATAAATGATATACAGAGTGATCTAATCGACTGTCAAGACGTTACCCTAGGGCAAACAGAAATCATAGCCATCAATAGAGGTTTTGAGCTTATTGTCGATACGACAATTTGTGAAGGCACCTCTATAGAAGTCGAAGGGCTAATTTTTACATCCTCTTTAATCATCAATGAACTTACTGCAGCAGGTTGCGACTCTATACTCAATGTAAATATAGATTTCTATCCTCCCTCAATGAAAAACGAAGATATCACTCTATGTGACGGTGAGTCTTACTCGATTAATGGCGATGTAATAACGAGTGCGGTTGTAGATTCTATGATCATCTTAGAAGGAGAATCTGCTAGAGGTTGCGACTCCATTGTTATACTCAATCTACAATTTGACAATGTCGTCGAGATTAATTTCAATGACCGGCTCTGTGCAGATCAAGCTCAAATAATTAATGGCACAGTCTATGACATCAACAGCACATTTCCAGAAACGATAATGTTGCCTGGAATTAATGGTGATTGTGACACCTCCTTAGTAATAAACTTGAGTTTTTCTCAGCCACTGGCTTTTGAGGACTTTACGAGAATATCTTGTGATGACACTGATTATCTAATTAATGGAGAGACTTACAATTTCGCTAATCCTACAGGCATAGAACTATTGACAGATATAAATGGGTGTGATAGCCTCGAGGTGACAATAGATATTCAGGAGCTATTGAGTACAGAAGAAGATTTCATTAGAAACATCTGCACAGATGAAGACTTTGATGTGGCAGGAGAAATTTTCAATGGGACTACTAACAACAATGGGACTGTAATGACTACCAACCAAGCGGGTTGTGACAGCATCATTAATGTCCAAATAAATCTGTCCTCCATCGTAATGGATACTTTTAGAAGAGAGTTATGCGATGACCAAGATTTTGTGATTGGTGGAGAGACATTCAATTTTGCCAACCCGCAAGGAGTTGTGACTATTCCTTCGCTGACAGGCTGCGATACGATCAGAGACGTATTTATTAGAGAACTTATAAAACCATCAAGTACTTTTTCTAGAGATCTGTGCGAAGGCTCTACAGAGACTTTTGACATAAACGGAACAGAATACGGCTTAGCCAGAAACTCAGGTGTAGAGACCATCATAGGTGGTGCAATAAACGGATGCGACAGTACCGTAACTGTAAGCATAGGAATGCTTCCCGCAACTGCTGGCCCAGATTTTATTATAGTGCTCTGCGAAAATGATGACAGTAGTGTAGAATACAATGGCACCGATTACAGCCTCATCAACAATACCGGTGAAGAAATTTTTGTAGCGGCCAATGGATGTGACAGTATAGAACAAGTTAGTGTATTTGGACTTCCGGTAGATAATCAGATGGTCGTGATGGATTTTTGTCAAGACACAACGCTGACTATCGGCAATACCACTTATGGCCCTGGCAATCTATCTGGCACAGAAGTATTAACCAATGAGTTTGGTTGCGATAGCATCATAGACATACAATTAAACTTCAGCATTCCAAGTGCAGACTTTAGCAATTGTATAGAAAGTGATGGTTCTGAGATCAGCTTGACTACATTGTCAGGAATTAGTCTCCCTGCAGCCATATCTATAGATGGAGCTCCACCTATAGAAATCACAAGCTTACCGATAGACTTAGGATTTTATGCTAGTGGCAATATCGACTATGAGATTACAGGAATTAATGGCTGTATGCTGATGAGTTCTGTCCAAGTCGATAGCGACCCTCAAGCAGTTGTCAATATTGTTTCTACACCGTCAGCTCTTAATACTTTTATGCTGAGTTTGGAGACCGATATCGCTTTCAATCAAGTCACTTGGACTCCTGAAAATCTAGTAGACTGTGTAGCCTGCGATGAAACGCGTATCACGATCTCTAATGATATAGAAGTCGCAGTGACTATCACTACCGATGAGGGCTGTTCATATATGGACAATATCTTATTGACAGCGACCTCTACACCAGATTCTACAATCAGGGTATTTCTTCCTACTGCGCTAAGTCTTGGAAATGAAGCCAATAATAGCTTCTATCCACAGAGTGCTGAGGACTTTCTGGTTGATGCGCTTACTGTCTATGATAGATGGGGCAATCGAGTCTTCCATAATGAAGACTTTATGTCTAATTCTGCTGTAGATGGATGGAATCCTGATCTCGACTATCGTGTAGAACAAGGGGTCTACATCTATATGCTACAATACACAGACCCAGAACTCGGTGATATTGTAGAAACAAATGACCTTACCGTCGTCAGATAGACTTCTAGTGGTTTATCCCTATTCTGTGTAAAAAAGTAAAAATTTGAAGGGACCATAGGCCATCTTGAAACGTTAACTAGTTAGGTTTGCACTTATTCCTAGACTTAACGTTGATGCTTCTATGAAACTATTTCTACTCTGTATTGGCTTACTATCCTTTGTAGGCTTACAATCAGAGTCCATATCTTACGGTGACGATACATTTGAGGTTACGTTAGTCGGCCAAGATGCGGCCTTATGTGCTGGGCAGTGCACTGATTATCAGATACAAATTACAGGTGGAACAGGTCCATATAGGCTTATATTTTCCGTAGTTGGTGGCTCTAACTTTACCGTCCCCAATTTTAGTGACATCGAGACAGTACTTCGTGTTTGCCATGACCCTTCCATAGGAGGAGCTTTTCTGGATAGTAGCCAACTACCAAGAGTTCTCAGACTACCTACAAGTAGTTTACCTTTTAGCATAGAGCTTATGGCTGCTACTACTGACACTCCGATATGTAGTGGGACAATTTTATTTGCTGGTCCATTTACGATTTCAGATGGTGTCGCCAGTAGTGCATTCACTGCAGACATACCAGCTTTTAGTTGTGACACTTTAGTCTTGCCAGAGATAAGTCCAGCCATTCCAGGTGTACAATACTATACAGAATCTGGAGGATTAGGTACCACTTTTATTGTAGGAGATACCTTAAGCTTTACTGATACACAATTAGCTAGCGGTGATATATTAGACACCTTATACATTTTTGATCCAGCTGGCAATTGTGGCGAAGCGCTTATCCCTTTTACCTTGGGCCTTTCTCCTCAAATTAATACACC
>CALBWK010000157.1 GCA_937969415.1 uncultured Saprospiraceae bacterium
TTAGAAAATGATTTAGCTCGGTTCACTCACTTCAAAGGTCTCTCTCCATTTCAGTCGAGACAGGCTTTTAGGACCATTGACGAAGGAAAGCTGAACCGTTAGGCTAGCTTTTTCAGGGGTAGCTTGTGAAGAACTAACTTACCAGCCCACCCGAAACTGATGTTTCGGTTCTCTCACTTCAAAGGTCTCTCTCCATTTCAGTCGAGACAGGCTTTTAGGACCTTTGATACAGCAAAGCTGTACCGTTCGTTCACCATTGATGCAGCGGAGCTGCAGCGTTCGTTCATTACATGAAGTAGGTCATCAGATGGTCCTTGATCGCCACACGATTCATAATCCCATACACGATAAGGGCTATTACCGCTACGATAAAAAAAGTTTTGAATCTCTTCCAAGCCAGACGGTTTTTTTCACGCATCGTCTTGTACCTGTGTCTGCTTGTATAGGACAAATTATTTTGTTTTGGTGAGCTGAGCGATTCTCTTCTTTGAGATATATCGTATACTCAGTTCTTGATAAATTATCGAGAAGAGGGCAAAAGCAAAAATAATATTGCGACACCACTCAAAACCCGAAATCAAGTGCTCAAAGAACGGATGAATGATCAGCAACTGCACACCTATCATCACACCAGTTATCATCAATAAGATGATCGTCAGTGATCTAAATCTTTGGCCTTCATAGCGCAATTGACTCACCTTATTCTGGTGGAAAACTTGCTGGTAGGTCTTATTGGTCTTATCAATTTTTATCAATTCAGAAAAGATGTGATCGGCTGCATAGAAATCTACAACATTATGCAGCGCACAACCCTTGCGGAATAGCAACTCTTGATAAATGTCATCACCATCTATACTGAAGACACTGTCCTCAATAGTGATCTCTAGGAGCTTATCGACATACTTGAGATATTGGTAGTATTCTCCCACCTCAAAGAGGGCTACAGTGTATTCTATACTGATCTCTAAGCGGACCTCATAAGGAAGCTCATTAATATCAGACCTATTATGCTCAAAGAAGCGAATCCGCTCTTGATAATCCTTAGGTTCTATACACCTATAGTCCTGATAAACCAACTCCGCTATTTCGTTTGTAAACTTCACTTTTTAAGGCTATAAAGGTCTTACCCTAAGAACAACAAATATATACCAATGAGACTTCGAAAACAGTAACAAAGCTGCACGTATATGGTTAAAAAATTGACAAATATTAACTAGGAGTCAAATAATGTCTGCCAACAACCTTTGACCCCCTATTATGTTAAGACGATATAATCAATAATAGTATCGGATATGCAAGGACTTTTAGTTGTAGGTGGCAGTAGAGGGATAGGAAAAGCTATCATACAAAAGAGCTTGAATACCAGAGCAGTACACAATCTGAGTCGTAATCCTGTTGATATCGAAGGTGTGCAGCACCACAGTCTAGACGTGCTGCAAGATGAGCTTCCGAGTGTAGAGGACATCAGCAGTCTAGTCTATTGTCCTGGTAGCATCAATCTCAAGCCCATCTCTTCTCTCAAGGTCGAGGACTTCCGACAAGACCTAGAAATCAACCTTATAGGAGCGGTTAAAGCCATCAAGCACTACCACAGAGGCCTCAAGAAGGCCGAAAATGCTTCCATAGTACTATTTAGTACAGTTGCTGTAGCACAAGGAATGCCCTTTCACACCTCAGTAGCTGCCGCTAAGGCCGCTATCGAAGGCCTCACAAAGTCCTTAGCCGCAGAGTTTGCACCCAAAATCAGGGTCAACTGCATAGCTCCTACAATCACTGATACGCCTCTCGCTGCAGGTATCCTAAGGAGCGAAGAAGCCATAGAAAAGGTCAAACAAAGGCATCCAACCAAAGATATACTCTCAGCAGATGAAGTCGCAGCTCTAGCCTGCTACCTTATGAGCCCTGAAGCCAAAGGTATCACTGGACAGATTTTCCATATAGATGGCGGACTCTCTACCCTTAAGATATAATCAACTGTCACTAATAATTACGTAAACTATGTTCTGGAAAAAAGACCCAATCAAGAAATTGCAAAAGCAATATGAAGAGCTCAATAAAGAAGCCTTCCGACTCTCTAAAATAGACCGTACCAAGTCTGATGAAAAGTACGCCGAAGCAGAAAAAGTCGCTCAAGAAATAGAAGCATTGAAAAAGTAGGATTCTGCTTAGGTATTCGCCTCATTCTCGTACTTTATCTCTCTTTATAAAAGGGCATAAGCAACTATTGCTTATCTTTTCGTGACCAAGCAAGTGCCTTATGAAAAAGCCCCTAATTATCCTCGTCTGTATTGTATCTTTTCTTGCCACACAAGCCCAAAAGCGAAGTCTACCTATAGACACGACTGTAGTCACCCAGCACACCACAACGATCAAAGGTCAATCTGTATCTTACACTGCAGAGACGGGCACACAACCCTTATGGGATGAAATGGGTGAGCCTATCGCCACCCTCTTCTATACTTACTACAAAAGAGACAACGTCAGCAATAGCGAAGAGCGACCTCTCGTCATCTCGTTTAATGGTGGACCGGGTTCAGCTTCTGTATGGATGCATGTCGCCTACACGGGACCTAAGGTGCTCAAAATAGATGACGAAGGGAATCCCATACAACCCTATGGCATCAAAGAGAATCCGCACTCTATTCTAGACGTCGCTGATATCGTCTTTGTCAATCCCGCCAACACCGGCTACTCTAGGACCATACCCGAAAGTGGAAAGGACGTCGATCGAGATAATTTTTTCGGTATCAATGCGGACATCAAATATCTGGCAGAGTGGCTGACAACTTTTGTTTCAAGACACAATCGCTGGTTATCGCCTAAGTTTCTTATCGGAGAAAGCTATGGTGGCACGCGGGTCTCAGGCCTAGCTCTAGAATTACAAGACAAGCAATGGATGTACCTCAATGGTGTCATACTTGTATCTCCCGCAGACTATAAATCTTACGCCGCAGACAATGCCCTTTCTTCAGGACTCAATCTACCTTACTTTGCCGCTGCCGCTTGGTATCACAAAACGCTACCAAAAGAATTACAGCAAAAGGATCTACTTGAAATACTTCCAGAGGTA
>CALBWK010000158.1 GCA_937969415.1 uncultured Saprospiraceae bacterium
AAGGGACCAATACGACGATTTCCTTTGAGACGGCATTCAGCAGAAATGTGCCTATCGAGGTAGAAATAGATGAAACTAACTAGTGCAAGCCTATGACGGATCTAGAACTCATCATAAAGGAACTTGAGGAGCGCATCGAGAACTTTAAAAAAGATGCAGAATTGGGACCGTTAGAACCGGATGGCCATTATACTCTTAAAGACATTCAAATACTTAAAAGCCAGCTCCGAACATTCCAATATTTTCATCCAGAGCATAAAAAGCTTGTTGAGAAACAAGACAGAAAGAGACAAGACGAAATAAGAGAGACTGTATTACGCAATGCGCTCATCAGTAAACTGAAGTGGCTGTCAGAAAAAACCTTAAGTCTCGAAGAATATGAACAGAAACTGACTCAAATCATCAAGTCGCATATGCGGCATCTTCAGGCAAAAACCAGAGTTGAATCTAAAGAACCAGAAGAAATCAATCTGGCTGACAGCGATACAGATTCCACAACAGCGCCAAGACAAAGTTTATGAATTAACTGAGGCTGTCTACGATGGCTTACTAGATAAATTTGAAGTGAGAATTCCTGTTAAATATTTAGAGATCACAAGTTTCTCCTTGGAGCGAAAAGAGAACAATATCTCTATCACTCTGCAGCCTAAAGCTTCACGATATAGTTTTGAATCTCATAAATCAGTTAGAAATACGATTTTGAAGAAAATAGGGTACACACTTTCAGAGGGCTGGTGGAAATATACTTTTAATATTAAATCAGACTTATTTGAAAATTTAATCACAGTGGTTGCCAGAACCTTAATCGAAATATTTGGCACCATTGATAAAGAAATAGAAGTCATCTATCAAGAATATGACTCTTAATATACATCATCCACTTCTCAAAAAAATACAATTATGAACGTCATCAACCTCCAAGAAAAATTGACAAAATTCTCTGACCACTGGCACCCACGAATCGTCGGCGAGCTCAACGGTCAAGCTGTAAAAATTGCTAAGGTCCAAGGAGAATTTATCTGGCACAGCCACAAGGATGAAGACGAGCTCTTTTACATCATCAAGGGGACACTCAAGATAGAATTCCGTGATGGCATCAAGACACTTGAGGCAGGAGAAATGCTCATCATCCCGCGCGGCATCGAGCATCGGCCTATCGCAGAGGAGGAAGTACACCTCATGCTTTTCGAACCGATAGAGACGAAGCATACTGGTGAGGTGAAGAGCACTCTAACGAAAGACAAATTGGATTGGGTATAAAAATTTCCTTACTAACTCACTTTCTCTCCACTCCGCCAAAGACCAATGATGACTTATGACTTATTATTAATCTATAAAGTCTTTGACAAGCTCTAATAACTCTTTAGGCTTTTCTGCGTGCACCCAATGACCAGCCCCCTCGACAACCTCAAGCTTATGCTCTGGAAAGAATTCGGTGATCAAGGGTATGTCTTCTTCAGAAATATATTTTGACTTACCCCCCGCTACGAAAAGAAAATCACTTTCTATTGGTTCTACAGGAACAACAGAAGCCAAGATGTTCTGATAATTTTCCCATAATACAGAAATATTGGCTTTCCACTCAAAGCCTCCACTCTCTTTTGACCTCTTAAGGTTTTTCATTAAGAAGAGCACGACATCCCGCTCTATACCCTTAGACAGCAACTGATCCTCTACCTCTGATCTCTCAGAAATTCTATCAAGAGATACATCTAGTAAAGACTCAAATATCAAACTGTGGCTGCCGATCGAACCGCTAGGCGCAATGTCCACAACAACTGCTTTGTCTACTTGATCAGGATACAATTCTGCAAAACGCATCACAGTCTTACCCCCCATAGAGTGACCAATGAGGTGAGCAGTTGGTATATAGAGCTCAGCCATCAATCGGCGCAAATCTTCAGCCAGAAAATTATAATCAAAGTCTTCACTATGAAAAGACTTTCCATGATTGCGTTGATCTACAAGGATTACCCAATAATCTTTAGAAAGGTGCCGAGCAAAAGTCTTCCAATTATCTAACATCCCCAGAAGTCCATGCAAGATGATCACTGGCTCTCCTTCTCCTAACTCTTTATAGTGTAATGTATCCATTTTTGACTTTTACTAATACAGATAGCAAAGGTAGGAGAATTAAGGTTTCTCAATCAAAAATATTGGATGTACAGTCCAATTAGCAATTAATAGGTATATTAGATTTGATGAAATTATTTTACCTATATACTGAGCAAGCAATTTGAAATACATAAAGGTTTTAGATTATTTCATCTTTCAAGATTCCAATAAATCTCAGGTAGAAATTCAAAAATTGAGAATATTCAATACTATTCTCATTTTGCATCTACTTATTACTGCTCTCCTTATTATTGCAGGTTTATTTGGATACAATGAGCCAGAACAAACAACTATAGTTATCCTCTTTCTGATTACGGCGCTTAGCCTTCTTGCAACTAAGTATTCAAGGAACTCAAAGCTAGGGGTGCTTCTGTTCATTATCGGATTAACCTATGGACTGTTTGAGAACATTGTCAATACAGGAATGGGATTATCCCACAATATCAAATGGGTACTGTTGATTATGGCGTTAATTACCTTCTTAGAGAATAGATGGCTTCTGCCATATGGAATACTCGTTATCGCAGCACTTACTTACCTGTTTACAAACACAATACCGAACGACACCTGCGGAATTACGTCCAATTTCATCTTTGTACAATTTTCAGACAACGTCTTATACATCGTACTTGGGGGATTCTTAGTTTTTCTCTTCAATAATTACTTAACAACCCAAAACAAAAAATTACTAGAAAACCAGAAAAACTTAAGCTATCAATCCCAGAAGTTACATGAATCCAATAATGAGCTAGAGAGATTTGCCTACATCGCTTCTCACGACATTAAATCGCCCTTAAGAAACATCATCAGCTTCACCTCACTCCTCGAGAAAGAACTCGATAAAGATATCAGTCCGAAAGCTCAAGAATATCTCAATTATGTCAAAAATGGTGGCTCTAAACTCCATATGCTGGTCTCAGACGTACTAGATTTTTCTAAAGTCAATAATCAATCAGAAAAATCTACAACACTAGATCTAAATGATATTATTGAAGAAATAAAATCTCTACTGGCAGAAACCATAACGAGCAAATCTGCAATCATCAACGCAGAAAATAAATTACCTAAAATCAATGCGCAAAGGTCTATGATATTCATTGTGCTAAAAAATCTGATTGAAAACGGCATCAAATACAATCAATCTAAAGAACCAACAATAGACATCAACTTTACCCCATCCTCCCAAGGGCTTACGTTGCATATAAAAGATAATGGTATAGGAATAGAGGAGCAATTTCAAAATCAAGTGTTTGAAATGTTCTCAAGGCTACACACTTATACTGAATATGAGGGAACTGGGTTAGGCCTCGCCTTTTGTAATAAAATTATGAGAAAATATGATGGGCACATCACTGTAGACAGTGCAATTAATGAGGGCTCTACTTTTAATTTATTCTTTCCTACTTCACGTATCGAAAAAACTTAAGTATTCTTCACGAGGCAGATCAACAAACTATCACAAAAACAATAAATACTTTTCGCATAGTTCTAATTTCAATCTTTATAAAATTAATTATCAAACGACTTCAACTTTCATCAGGCCTCTACTTTTTTCTTCTAACTATAATACTGACTCTACACTCGGGCGGCATAATAGGGCAAGAAAAAAACTCTATACTCTGTAGTGATGGCATAGACAATGACGGTGATGGCCTTATCGACTGTGATGACACAGAATGCACTTCACTTCCTAATGCAGGATGTTCTATCTGTATGGATTCAGGAATATCTTTTGGAGACATCATCCTAGGTAATGGCGTGAATTGCCTCGCAGATAATAATTTCAGCGATCCGAGTGAGGCCTTAGGCGTTGCTAATTACAATGATATACCTGCGGATGGAAAATATATCAGCCTCGGAATGGAAGGATGGATAGAAATAGGTTTTACCAACAATCTTCTCGTTAATTCAGGAGATAATGAATCTGATTTATGGGTATTTGAAATCGGGCCTGCCGTAGAAGGTACCTTAATCTCTCTGCGACCCTTTGACCAAACCACAACCGATAGACTTATAGCTGAAGGAATAACAGATCCAGATGGAGATGGTTACTATGATATCGCTACAATAGGTGGAGCCACTAGCGGGCTTGACATCGATTTTTACTTGCCCAACTATATTTTTGCCGACTTGAGATTTGATGCGGTGAGACTACAGGATATAGATGGCGTATGTGGTGTCACAACTCCTGGGGCAGACATAGATGCAATCTGTGCACTTAGTGGCATCCAACTAGATTGTGCAGGCATCATATTTGGCACCTCTACTATAGATGACTGTGGCATCTGCTTAGAGCCAACCGACCCTGCCTACAACCAAGCTTGTACAGACTGTGCGGGAACTATCAATGGTACGGCTATACTAGATCTCTGTGGCGATTGTTACGAACTTGACGACCCCGCTTTCAATCTCGCTTGTGCTAAAAACAAGTCTGTTTATATAGCCAATATTATCACACCTACTGCTCAAGACAACAACCAATTCTCTATCCAAGCAGAAGAAGGTGCCATCGAAGACATAATCACTTACGCCATCTATGATCGATGGGGCAATCTAATTTTTGGCATTATCGATCGACCCACACCTGTAGAGGAAATGATCTGGTGGGAAGGACGAGATTTTGAGCAAGGCGTCTATACCTATCGTGTCGAGGTGCAGTATTATGATGGCGAGAAGACACAGGAAGTCGGAGAGGTGACCGTCATAAGATAAAAAAATATGGCGACGCAGAAGACGATACGCTTGCGACCCTAAATCGCATGCAGCAAGAGCAGAAACTAAGGCAGCAAAGTAGCTTTAAACTCTCTTCCACTAAAAGACAAGTAATTTGGTCGCAATGGGTCGTCCATTCTTTGCACTTCGTTCCAGAGCAACGTCTCATCAGACGTCACAAGATTCACATTAAAGGTTCCCTCAACTTCTGTGGTGTCTCGATTTATTTCATGAATGACCAAAAAGCTAGTCGTATCATTATTGATTTCATATCTTTCTATGACATCTTCATTATTTGCAACTTGGTACTGTACAGAATTGCTCAATCTTTCTATGGTGAGTGTCCTGAGATTTATAGTATCACCAATTACAGGTGAGGCTATATCGTACAAGATCAAAATACTTCTTAATACACACGCAGTATCAACTTCTGATATTTTAAAACAATATGATGGTCCGTCAGACTTTTCTTCTACTGTAAACGTAACGTAGGTATCCAAATTATTGTAAGTACTCACCACCTCTAGGTCAGGTCCACTTTTGAGTCTTCCATTTGAATTAAAAAGATCACAAGTACAGACCTCTTCCTCCTCGCCACAGGAGAGCATAAGGATTAGAAATAGAAATAATACTTTCTTCATTCTTTAGACTGTTTCTATTAATTCGTTTAGAAGTAAAGCCTCTAAGACTGCCCAATTAAATATCGTTAATCTGTTGTAATGATATAATTAATTTTTCGATCGTGTGGCTTAATACGTTAGGAGCTGACATCCTGTCTTGGCAGCCACTCCGTTACTCAAGCACTACCTTCTTCACCACTCTTCCTTTCTCTGTATAGATACTCATAAAGTATAACCCCGATGGATATCCGCTTAGTTCTAATCTCACTTCAGAGCTGTTTTCATAAAAAGAATTATGGGTGCGGCCTTGAGTGTCTAGGAGTTCTATGCGGTCTATGAGAAGGTCAGAAGGTGCCGTAAGGGTGACGTGGTCTTGCGTGGGATTGGGGTGAGCAGTGATAGCGGTGAGAGCAAGGATATCTCGCTCATCGGTAGAGGATGGCAACAGACAACCTTCTACATCAGGATTCATATGAGCCAGCCGTGCATGCCAATACCAGCAAGTCAAGGTCGAATGACCATAGTCGCCAGAACAAAAATTACGTGGCCACACCACATCGTGATAAGTGCCTATCCTTTCTATCCAGGTAATAGTTTGCTCAGGATTCTCTGTGCACGCCAAAACAAAGTAGCGGGATTTGCTTCTATCTGTGAGCCGCATTGTGTCTATCTCTACTACTTCTAAAGGCTGATCGATATAGTCAGATATAAATAGATCTCCGACTTCTAAAGTGAAGTCATACAATAGCACTTCTGTATCTGGATCTAACTCCCAGTCTTCTATATAATAGACCCTACGACCCTCATCCTCCATCCTAAACACCTTAGCTTGCCTCACTTCCCAGTTAGGTCCAGGAAGTTCTTCTAGTGAAGGATTAATTTCTGACCGCTCTTCATTAAAGGTACTATCCTGTACCATAAAACTATCATACGACTCTTTAGCAAACCCATTCAAGGCCGTCGGGTCTCTGTATTGCCAGATGCCAAAATCATT
Source organism: uncultured Saprospiraceae bacterium (assembly GCA_937969415.1). Lineage (GTDB taxonomy): Bacteria > Bacteroidota > Bacteroidia > Chitinophagales > Saprospiraceae > RFSX01. The sequence goes on from CALBWK010000158.1 coordinate 6,442, forward strand.
TACCAAAGAAAAATAATCTGGCTCTCCTGCCACATGTTGCTCTAGACCACCACAGCCTGGCTCTAGACAACCCTCTGCATCTACGCGTACCACATATAAGTCATTTTGGGTGCTGATGGTGCCATCAGCATTTATGGTTCTATCTGGTCGCGTGCCGACGGCTATGATAGATCCATCGTCCAGCTCTTCTACGCAGAAAAACGTAGAAAATGCATTACCAAATATCTCATCTTCCCAATCAAGAATGGCTCTGTCCCAGATGATATCGCCAGTCTCTATATCGAATTTTGAAATTTGGCTACCTCTAAATGTCGGATGACTAGATAGGCCAGCCATCAGAATGTTTCCATCATGCATTTGACTTAATGCTCCTATCCCATGTTGAACACGGTGAAAATCTACCTGCTTTCTCCAAATTTCTTCTCCTTCTTCAGTGATGTATATTAAATCCTCACTACGACCAAAATCATCTGTAGATATATGAGTCAAATAATTATCATCCTCTGTAACCAAAAGAGGAATAAATAGATTCGATTCACTATACAATATGGGCGGCTCCCATCTAAACAACTCATTGGCTTCATTGTCGTACCTGACGATTGTCCTATAGTCTTCATCTGTGCTGTTCTCATCATAATCAAAGAGAAAGACAAAGTTGTCTTCACTGTCGAGCTCTGCTCGCCACATCTCCGTATCTCTCAGTCGAGGATTGATAAATACGAGTGTATCGAAACTTAAATCTCGGTTGTAATACATCAGTAAGCCTCTCCTGAAATTATCATTAATGGCATCTGCTTCCCTTGTATCGCCATACACTACTATCTTCTCATCATTGGCTAAGGCACCTCGTGGAAAGTAAGAGTCTATATCGTATCCTGGCGCATCGGACAATGCATATTGGTCAAACTTTGCCGTTCCCAACAAATTACCATCTAAGTCAACTTCCATAACCCTATATCCATCATCTAAGGTATCATTCACTAAAAATCCACCCATATAAATGCTTGAATCTCTCCTAAAACTAAACAGCGTAGGCCATATATCTGGATATCGCTGCGTCCTTATAACCGCTCCATCCAAATCTAAAACATAATAATGTAGACATGAACCAGTATCACAATCTCCTCGTCCTAGTATATGTAACTCGTCATTTACTACATATAAGTTCCGTGCTGATTCACTCACTCCATCAAAGAAATCATAAATCTTAACATAGGTATCTTGTCCAGACAAACTACAACTCAGTAAGATACTTAGGAAGCCAATAGTTGCTCTCATATTTTATAAATATAGATAAGAATAAGGAGAGGATATAGGCATATCCCCTCCTTATAATTTAATTTAATCAGTCACGACAATTTTTTGATGCTGGATTATTGTCTTTTTATCATCTTTTATAATCATAAAATAAATACCAGGTGACAAACCATTGGTCTCGATCTTAGTTACTTGATTAGATGTCACAGTGCCCGTAGATGCGAGATGTCCACTGAAGTCGGTTAACTCATAGGTATAGCTTTGAGCTTTTTGCTCAGACACTAAGAGAGTCAAGCCTTGTTCACCTACTGGATTGGGATAAATCTTAAAAGTACGAGTCTCAGAATCCCTTCTTTCTCTCCTCTCTAATTCGCTACTGGCAAAAGGGGCTATGACCTTAGCTCGCTCGCCAGACACTATATAGAGTATCGTTCGGGCATATGCACTCAGCCTGTCTGACTTCTGAGCAACTGTCCTCAAAAATGCAAGCTGACTAGAGCTGACCTCTTCTCTACCTGACTGAAGAAAATCTACATAGATTCTCTGTGCCTCAATGTAATCGGATTGCGCCTCTGTATCACTTGTCAGATTGTTAAGTTCCGTCATCGCCAAGGTATAAGCGCCCGCTCTTATACTCATAGCTGGCACAAAGGTCCTTATAGTGAACTCCGCTTGCTGACTCATTAATGCCTTCAGTTCGTTTACTGACAATTCAGCATTCTGCTCGGAGCCCTTAATTACAAAACTATTCAATTGCCTAAACAGGTCTTCCTTAAGTGATATAGCGACCTCAACTTTCTCTTCATCACTACTCTCTGTGATAAGAGCATCTATTCCTGACAACAAAGCCATTATCTCATCTATACTCGCCAAGTAAGAAGCACAGTCATCAGGTGCAGGATTAGGTGCAAAAGTAGCTCCACAATCATTTAGATTCTCTTCTTCAGAAGGCAGTACACTACTCCTAGTTGAATTATCCAAATACTCTCTATCACCAGGATTGCGTTCTTCCCAGATAAAGTAATCTATGCTAGTACCATCATTACGGATTTCAGGTATAGCGTCTTTGGTATATCTGTTTCCAGCTTCTACGAAATTATCACCTTGACTCTCATTCACTCGACCGCTTGGAATATCTACATCAGAAATAAGTGATCCATTAAAGCAATTGGCTTCAAATATTGATTCATTATTAAAGCCATCAAAGCATATACCCCTGTCTATGTTATCCATAAATTCATTTTGGCTGACCTCATTTTCGTAAGAGATACCTCCATTCTGGATAAAGACACCCAACTCACTGGTGGTAAAATCATTGTCAGTAATCTTGACAGGACTTCTCTCCTCTACCACTATACCATTTTCGCCAGAAAGAAATTTATTATTATCTATCTCATTAAAAGCTCCATCTGAAACTGAAGATTCTTGAATATCATAAGTCTTCAATTCGACACCAGTAATTTCAGTACTAAAATCACTGTTAGTGATAGAAGAAGGTCCAGAGATGTCAGCAAGTGGATCCGTGCCCATAAGCACAACACCATAAGGTTGCTCATTGAAAGTGCAGTTATCTACTGTAATCCAAGCTTGTTCTGCTCTAATACCTTCATGCTGACTATTGGGTACATTGTTTCCATTAGCGACATTTGTAAAAGTACAGTCAGTGAATTTCACACCGTCACTTCTCCAAATAGTTACTCCAGAATCCCTGATATTTTCAAAAGTGACATTGGTGAAAGAAGATTGATCTAATACGCCATTTTGTGCATGCGACATAAAGGCTACTCCACGCCGACAATTTCTAATGGTCAAATCATTAGCGTTGACATATCCTCCCCAGTATTCAGTAGTCCAAGGCAATCCAGGTGCTCGACCCATTGCAATAGCTATTTTGGCATTCTCAATACTAGATAAATTCAATATTTCCAATTTACCCGATAGGTTACTTGCGTTATTCGGTTCTTCTGTTATTCCTTCAATGAATATCCCATTCCATTCACCTTCACAACTGTAAATGTCTGCATTATTGATAATCAAACGTCCTCCTCTTCTAACAATTATACTCTTGCTTTCAAACATTCTTATATCACCTCTTAAAGTAACAGTAACACCTTCTGGTATTACTAAATCTCCACAATAACTAAGTCCACCAATAATAGTTTGATCTGATTCAAATATATACTCTGGACAATCAGAAAGTTCATTAACCATTTTTTTTCGCCAAGTGGTATAAATATTCTGTCTAAGGAATCCTACTGATTGAGGGTTCTGATATAGTCTTAAACATGAAAATCCTTCTTGCATAAGATGATTTGACTCATTCTTTCCACAGGGTCTTCCACATTGATAATTAAAATCAATACCTCTCTTAGTATGGCTCATACCAAATGAATGAAAAATTTCATGTGCCAAAAGCCTGCCTTCATCCCACGCATTCCAAGATGGCTTTTCAAATTCAGAAAATCTCCTATTCATAAAAACATGATTATTGCTTTCCCCAAATAATCCAGCTCCCCATCCACAAGCATCTTCTATTGGATCAAACCCAAAGAATACATTTATAGCGTTATTGTATTCTGGTAGAAATTCTCCGTTAGAATCTTTTAAATAAGTATCCACTAAATATCTCGAATTGACTCCTTGACTATTATTTTCATAACCAACTTGATCTACAATAAACTTAATAGGAAGATTTTGTACAAAATTAATTCTACTGTCAATACTAGGCTGACCACCGAGGTTAACAAGATCACTACATTCTCCAGTATTCGATAAATTGCATTCTTCATTTATTCCGCTCAATCTTGACACATTACTATTTGCAAATTGCAAAAGGCTACTTATGTAATTTTTGTGTTCAGTAATATCTTCAAACTGTATACCATTGTTAATTTCAGGTTGCATTACCCAAAAGTTTACGAGTATATCAATTTCTCCCCAATTTGTATCGGGTATATACATATCATTTGCAAATTTACTTGGATTAACTAATCTACAACTTCCTATATTAGACGAATTTTCATTAAGAAATTGATTAGAATCAACTTGAAAGTAACAAGCATTCTGTGCATTAGACACAAAACAAAGAATTACAAAAAAAGCACTTAAAATTATACTATTCTTTCTCATCATTTACTTATTAAGAAGTTCACATAATAAAACCCATTTCTCCCCTTCTAGCTGACAAGGATCACATCCCTGGCATTCGCAGCTATCATTATATTTATCTCCTACTGTAGTAAAATCTCCATCATCACAAGGAAGAACTGTGTTAACTATTTTACAAGTCTTTGAATCAAAATAATCTCTGGTACCGGCACAACCGTCATCTACTTCTGGCACTTCATTAACTATCACACAATTCTCAGCATCGAAATAATCATAAGTCAATGGACAACCATCATCTGGATCAGGTGGAATATGACTTACTGTACAATCATCATTTATGACATCTACAGTCAATGGACATCCATCGTCAGGCCATATATCTCCGCAGGGTAGCGGTTCTCCTACACATTCGCAATTACTGTTGTAAGTATCATTATACGTTGACGAATTGCCATCGTTACAATAGTCTCCTATACTATACGTTAGATCAGCATCTTGAGGCCAGCAATCGTCTTCATCACAGATACCATCACCATCATAATCTGTAAGGCAACCTTCTCTTGGGAAACCTATACAGTTGCAGTTTTCATCATACTGATCTCCGCCAGTAGTAGGGTCTCCATCATCACAAGAATCTCCGGGTCCATAACTAATGCTAGGATCATCAGACCAACAGTCTTCTTCATCACATCTTCCATCACCATCAGTATCTATGCCAGTACAGCAACTAGTAGATATTGTCCGATGACATAGAGTCGAGCCTCTTGTCCAAGAGAACTGAAGTGAAGAGCCAGTACAACATTGTAAGGTAATACTACCTTGTCTTCCTCCCTCGTATTGTCCTACATAACCAGATTCTGTTGAGGCACAGCTTATAGTAGCTAGACCTAAGTTTTGTTGTAAGGAAAAATGAAGAGTAATATCTCCTGTCACTGCAGAAGCAGACGTAGAGATTTCGATAGAGCAAGGAGCGGTGTCTCCATTGCTATCTTGAGATTGCCCATATTGAGCAGATAGACTCCACATAAGTAGAATCCATAATAAACTAATAGGTCTTATAACCATCATATCAGTTTTTAAGTACGTTGAGGAATCCAATTAACCCTGTGCGAAGGATTAGATTCCATTAATCAGTTTTATTGCACTAACTGGATATGTTACTTACTTTATAAGAGAAGTCTTATTTTTGCAGCCTCGTTTAGCGATGAGGTGAGGGTCTGCTAGCTGTTACGACAGTACGTGGGCTCTCTTTTGTTATAAGCATATATATCCTAACTCAAGGCATCTATATACCTCAATTATTTTTTATCCAAACTTGAAATTATAATAGCTGTGCTTCCGTTTAATATTCTACTCTACCTAGTCTCTGTCTTTAATGATTTTAACGGACGCATATATGAAGATAAAAAAAAAAAAAAATGGAATTTGCAAGTTCCCCATAATTAATAACTATGCAACAATTATCTATATGTCTTTTAACAGTATATAATCGAGTATCTAGCAAGTGATTACAACATCAATGTCTTGCATAAGCTATGTGAAAAAGTTCAACGAATAAGTGATATACATAAAAATTTGCCAATTACTACAAGTTTTAATATATGATTTCAATCTAGAAGATGATTGCAATAAATAGCTAACAGAGGTCAAAGTCATTTTAGCAGTGGTAATCATATAGGATATGTTTCCTTCACGAACATCAAATACCAACAGTGCTTTTAGCCATTCCCAAAAAGTTTAATTTTGCAATTCTATGCCCTACAAACTCATATCCAAATACAAACCCACTGGAGACCAGCCCCAAGCCATCGAGCAACTCGTCCAAGGTGTCAAGGACGATGAGACCGCACAGGTCTTGTTGGGGGTAACTGGATCTGGCAAGACCTTTACTATAGCCAATGTCATCAAGGAAGTCAAAAAGCCTATCCTTGTACTTACCCACAACAAGACGCTGACGGCACAGCTCTATGCAGAGTTTACAGAGTTCTTTCCAGACAATGCTGTGGAGTATTTTGTCTCCTACTATGATTACTATCAGCCCGAAGCCTACATATCCACGAGTGACACTTACATAGAGAAAGATCTCCAAATCAATGAAGAGATCGACAAACTAAGACTAAGAGCTACCTCTAACTTGCTTTCGGGCAGAAGGGACATCATTATCGTCGCCTCGGTGTCTTGCATCTTCGGTATGGGTAATCCCGAAGACTATGCTTCTGGTATCATAAGGTTACAAGAAGGCCAAAAGATGGCAAGGAACCAGTTGCTCTATAAGCTGGTCGAAATCCTCTACTCGAGAACAGAACGCGACTTCAAGCGGAGCACGTTTAGGGTACGTGGCGATACAGTGGACATCAACTTACCCTATGTCGATCACGGGTTACGGATTACCTTCTTTGGTGACGAGATAGAGTCTTTAGAGTCTTTAGATATCGAATCAGGCAAGCGGCTAGGAAAACTAGAGCACTCGGCTGTGTTTCCTGCCAATCTATATGTCGCGCCTAAGGATAAGTTTAATGGTATCGTCCGACAGATAGAGGATGAGCTTTTTGATCACGAAAAGTTTTTTGAAGCCGAGCAACGATTTATCGAAGCCAAGCGGATTAAGGAGCGGACGACTTTTGACTTGGAAATGATGCGGGAGTTGGGCTATTGCAACGGTATCGAAAATTACTCAAGATTCTTTGATGGTAGGAAGCCAGGCACGAGGCCCTTCTGCTTGCTCGACTACTTCCCTGATGATTTCTTGATGGTGATAGATGAGAGTCACGTCACCATCCCGCAAGTAAGAGGTATGTGGGGAGGAGATAGAGCCCGTAAGCTCAACCTCGTCAACTTTGGGTTTAGATTACCATCTGCGCTCGACAACCGCCCACTCAATTTTGGAGAGTTCGAAGGATTGATTAATCAGGTCATATTTGTCAGTGCAACGCCAGGTGATTATGAGTTAGAAACAACAGAAGGCGTCGTGGTCGAGCAGATCGTCAGACCGACTGGCCTCCTCGACCCACCCATAGAAGTCCGTCCGAGTGTCAACCAGATCGATGACCTCCTAGAAGAAATCAACAAGCGGATCAATGTAGATGAACGCGTTCTCGTCACCACGCTAACCAAGCGTATGGCTGAGGAACTTACCAAGTATCTCGTCAAGTTGAGCATCAAAGTCCGCTACATCCACTCGGAAGTCGATACCCTGGATCGAGTCGAAATCATTAGAGACTTAAGGCTAGGTGAATTTGATGTCCTCGTGGGTGTCAACCTCCTGAGAGAAGGGTTAGATCTCCCCGAGGTATCATTAGTAGCCATTATCGATGCTGACAAAGAGGGATTTCTGAGAAACACTAGATCTCTAACACAGACAGCAGGTCGAGCCGCTAGAAACTCTAATGGTCTAGTCATCTTCTATGCAGATAAGATTACGGGCAGTATGCAGACGACCATAGACGAAACCAACAGAAGAAGAGGCATTCAGATAGCCCATAACGAGAAGCACGGCATCACTCCGGCTACAGTCAGTAAGACTAGGGAGGAGATCCTCAGTCAGTCCTCTATCCTAGATATCAGAGGCAAAAAACCACAAGCCTATATTGAAGCTGATGAGCCTAGTCTGGCGGCAGATCCTGTTATCAACTATATGAGTCGAGATCAGCTAGAAAAACTGATGGTAGAGACGGAAAGAAAGATGAAAAAAGCCGCCAAGGAGCTAGATTTTATAACAGCTGCACAATATCGAGACGAGCTTTTTGCTCTTAAAAAGAAGGTGAAAAGTGCCGTATAGTCTACTCAATCGTCAAATCTTGTAGAATAGTCCAAAAATGAAGTCGATAAGGAAGCTAAGGTTGCAATATGTTGCCGCAAGTGGTAGCTTACAGTTAATAAAATGATAATCCCTTGCGGGACGAAACAAATGCAAGGCGTTTCTCATTGATTATTTAAATCGATTCTATAAATTTATTAAGGTTTGATAAAGGGAAAATGAATAGACAATTATCCATCCAAGACTTACTTTCTTTTACTATTCTAGTCATTCTTTCAGCACTTTCATCTAGCGTCATAGCCCAGGATGTAAGACTGACCAATCCATCTTTTGAAGATACACCTCGTCGTGGCGTCTATGATCCCTTGACTGGAGAGCGGTCTATACCTATAAAAGGGTGGATGGACTGTGGAGCAGTACTCTTTAGAGGCGAAACACCACCAGATATACATGATGGGAAATCAGGATTCTGGAAGACAGAA
>CALBWK010000159.1 GCA_937969415.1 uncultured Saprospiraceae bacterium
TCTTAGTGCATAGTGGGGCTGAACGTGAGGACTCTTCTTTTAGTGCATAGTGCATAGTTTTTTGATAAGAGAAAATAAACCACCTTTTTCATTCTGACCGTAGCGAAGCGAAGTGGAAGAATCTTCGTTCTCGTAATGAGAGGTTTTTATAAATAGAGAAATACTGATAATAAGAGAAAAATAATTTATGGCCTACAAACAACTTAAATTATGGTTCGACAAAGAGCTGGCGAAGTCGCTGGCTCAGAAAATCCAACAAGTTGATTCTTCTTTTGATAAGGCAAAATTTGTCAAGGCTGTAACCAAGCAAATTGATGAACTCGAGTTAAAGGCTAGGGTAGAGGTGATCGCTGATGAATTGTATGCGGGATTCAATCAGGAGTATGAAAAGTCAGTGACGACCCTAATGAAGATTCTTGGTCCAGAAAATGAAAAGGAAACGGGAATGTTCAAGGAGTACTATTGGGTGATGCCCATCGCAAAGCTGGTAGAAAAATACGGCCTAGAAGATTTCAAATTATCTATGCAGGCTTTAGAAGAAGTGACTAAGCGCAACACAAGTGAGTATGCTATACGACCGTATCTGGTAGCAGAACAAACGAAGACAATGAAGCAAATGATGAAATGGTCTACGAGCCCTAACAAACACGTCAGACGCCTATCAAGTGAGGGCATTCGACCAAGATTGCCGTGGGCCACTAAGTTAGATGCTTTCATCAAAGATCCACTTCCGATCATCCCCATTTTATCTAATCTAAAGCAAGACAGTTCTAAATATGTACAAAAGTCAGTCGCCAATTGTATCAACGATATCCTCAAAGACAATCTCGAAATAGGTCAACAACTTGTCGAAGACTGGGCTTCTGAAAGTCAATCCAAAGAAACCGATTGGATCATAAAGCACGCTTTGCGTAACCTGATAAAGAAAGAAGACAAATGGGCGCTTGATATTGTGAGTAGGAAGTAAAGAGCGCATTTTCTTGATAACGTAGTGCCTACCTGCTAGCTCATTTTGTCAGAATTAGGATTTAAGGATGAAAGGATTTATTGGATTTTTCTCTGCAGACATCTAAACACTCTGCCACGCTGCCTTCCTAAAGGCCTGCACTGAGCGAACGAAGAGAGTCGAATGTGAAGAACCGCCTCCCGTTCAAACCCTCACCTTCAATCCCTTATGCCTTTAAACCTTTAAACCTTTAAACCTTGACACCTTGACACCTTGAAACCTTGAAACCTTGAAGCCTTCAAACCGCCCAACCCAACTATGAACTAAGAAACTCTGCACTAATTAACAACAACCCTCCCCGTCCCTATCAACCTTCCGCCATCGCGCAGCTCATACACATACGTGCCTATGTCCAGACTGCTGAGATCCACTACTGTAGAGCCAGTCATAATTGGCTCTTGCCAGACTCGCTGACCATTGAGGTTGTAGAAAGTCAGTCGCCCATCTTCAGGAAGATAACCTGACAATAAAAAGCGGGTGGGTCCCTCGGTGGGATTGGGAAAAAAAGATAAGGAAATTTTCTCTTCAAAGTCATCTATGGCGCTAACGCCAAGAAAGAGAGTATCACAAGAACTGTGGCTACTGTTTTCGTTACTGACGGTAAGGCAGACCTCGTAGATGCCGTTGGCAGCATAGCGATGCTCGGGGTGTCGCTCTGATGAGGTGTGGCCATCTCCAAAATCCCAAGCCCATATCTCGGGTCTGAAGTAGGAGACATCCCAGAACTGACTTGTCAGGTGGTCTGTAGGCGATTGCTCGTACCAGTAGCGAGAGACAGGATGATTGTTGAGAGCTAGTGTATCGCAGGCACTGCCATCGAGAGGACCGAGGCGATAAGTATTAGTGGTAGGGATAGTGCCAGCGACAAAGGTCGGTAGGATAATCGCATTCTGCTCTACCTCACAATCTACACCTCTTACATTGGGGTGTCTGATGATGTGTACATCGTTGCATTGTACTGCAAGACTGATGTAGATCTGATTGTCAGGGGCCAGTTGCATCTGACCAAATCCCTTTGGATTAGGACTTACCTCTATGCCACAATTAAATAGACCATTGTTCTCTGCGACAACCATCTCCGAGGCGTAAATGTCAGCTGCCGTAAGATCATATTGAATTATTCTTAGAGCAGTGCTGATGTATAATAAGTTACCATTAGGTGAAAATTCTAGACCATTATCAAAAAGATTTTCAAAGCTCGGGAGATGCTCTAGCTTAGGATTGATGAGGTCACCTGAGCAGCGGTCAAACTCAGAAATCATAAGGCCCATTCCTTCATCTGAATTAATATCGATTAATCCATGATAGGCAAAATAATCTCCAGAAGGACTAAATTTTGATTGTCCAGTGAACTGAAGAGCCAATTCGAAAGGTAATTCTTGTATGTGATTTAAGGCAATGCCTTCATTAGTAATTAGATAGGTATAAACCCTGCTTTTTGAGAACTGCAAAAGCCACCAGTCTCTGCCGTTGCCATGCTTGCAGGCTGTTATGGATCCTTTTACTCCAATTTTATCATTGATAATTTGATCTTTAGACAGAACAATAGATTCTCCATTGCGTTTAGAAATTTTTGCAATCATCAAATGAAAATTAAAGTCATCTCCGAATTCAAAATATTCATTATTGTTATGGTATAAGGCTAGTATCGTGTCTGTTTCTGGTTGAGGGATAAAGCCTATTTCTTGCACGCCACGAAAGCCGTTGGTTTCATTGTTTTCTGGGGCACCTGAAAAATGAAATATTTCCCATCGAGGACCATAATTAATCGTGTCACCATTCACCAATGGGATATAGTTACTTCCGTGTATCTCTTGACCATTGGAAAACAATTGGAGTCGACCCAATTCATCACAATAAACCGCATGCGCCTCGCTAGAGCTTAAGGTAATCTCCGGCTTCTCATAGATACTAGGAGGTAAAGAATTAAAATCAATCACACTGCAACCCCACTCATCATTTGGCTCGGCAAAAAATGAATTGGACCAGTTGTACAACCAAATAT
>CALBWK010000160.1 GCA_937969415.1 uncultured Saprospiraceae bacterium
TGTGATATCTGTCAGGAAGTCTGTCCGTGGAATAAATTCTCTACACCACATACAGAGGCGGATTTTCATCCTTCCGATCAGCTAAAGGCAATGACTTCTGAAAGTTGGTCCGTGATGACTCAAGAAGATTTCGATAGTATATTTTTTGGTACACCGGTCAAACGTACCGGGTATAATGGGATGAAGCGGAATATTGAGGCTGCAGGAAATGATTGAGAAGCGTAGCAAAGTAATGGCTCGGATTATCTGCTAATGTTAATGTCTACTAGTCTCCACTAGTAAACGAAAATTATAACTACTATTGTCCAAAAAATTAGTTATGAAAAATTTAATCAAATTCTCTGCATTTCTTTTTGTTCTAGTCAGTTTCTCTTGCTCTGATGAATCTTGTGAAGCAGGTTTTGAAGGAGAAAATTGTGATGTTTTGGTCAATCAGAAATTCTTTGGAACCTATACCCTTACATCTAGCCAATGCGGTATGTCAGGCAACTCTAGTTCGATTGCGAGTATGGTGATTACTGAAAACGTTGGTGGTGATGCACAAAGTGTTATGGTTGAACTGGCAAGAAGTGTTGATGTTGGTTCAGCTGTTGGTACTATTGTGGATGGAGCTCTAGATGTTTCAGTTGATGTGGGTTCAGTTAATTCTACAATAACAGGTACCATAACTGAAAGTACTTTTTCCGGTTCGGAAACAGCCTCTCAAGGTGCGATTTCAGTTGTTTGTACAATTGAAATGGATAGGTAATTCGATAAGATCAGAGCTCCTGAGTAATTTGGGTTATACAATCAGAATAGAAATCCTATTTATCCTAGCTTAATTTAGAGACTAAGGGTGAATAGGATTTTTTTTGTTAATACTAACTTGATAAGAATGCATCTACCTCACTCAAAAATCTATTGCGGTATTCATCTATTTCCGTATAGATTTCGTGCTTAGCGCCAGGGTAGGGTTCGACTCTGATTATAGGATTGATATCGTCTAGCTTATCGTGGACTTTGCCATCCACTATTGTATCTGCCTTTGCACTGGCAACATAGACAGGAGTCTTTATTTTGAGTAATTGTTGGGGAAGCATACTGTACTCCATACTGACCGTTGCTGCTTTACTCCATTGCCAAGTTGCTGACCCCATAAGCAGTCTAGGTTCTTTTTTAAAGATGGATGTCCATTTTTTAAATCGCTTGATGTCAGATGTGTACTTGTCTACTTTCTTTTCCTTATTTCCAGCGCCGCCACCGAGCACATACGCTTGGCTCAGCCCCAAGGCCTTAAAGAATAATGCCAGCTTGCCCAAGATGCCACTCGGAAGTCCAGCAATACTTTGCATCGGTGCACAGAGCACTGCGCGATGGTAGCGATACGGATGATCTTGTAGCTCCCTAAGTGCTAAGTGCCCACCCATAGAGTGACCTAGCAAGTGATGTGGATGAGGTAGGTCAGCCATCTTTTGCGTATAGACGGCTTGGGCATCTTCTAGAAAGTGATCAAAGTTGACCACAAAACCCTTCTCTTTGTTGACCAGCAATCTTGAGGATAAGCCTTGCCCTCTCCAATCAAAGATGACTATGTTATAACCGAGCTCCAAGAGGTCTCTAATCGTCTCATAGTATTTTTCAATAAACTCTCCTCGTCCGGTCAGTATGAGTATGCTGCCTTTAAATTCTTTTTTTGGTGTTATCCAAGTGGCCGTTCGTAGTTCTAAGTCTTTCTCGACAGTTATAGCATCGAGTATGTAGCCCGGCGGCGCCTTGTAGCTGTCTGATTCTACGAGTCTTTTCTTGTATTCTGGAGTAGTGTCTAGCCTTAGTGCCTGCTTTAGACTAGATCGCCTAGAGAAGTTGATAGCGATTATGCCAGCAAATAAGAGAAGCACTATTCCGAACGATGTATACATACGAGCTTATACGGAAGGTCAATTTATGGTATTTAGAGGATTGTTGATTATCTATTTTATATTCGAGGCTTTGTATTTTGAAATTTAACACTCATCATATCACCACGCCTAAGACTTGCAGGTATTCTACCTATGGGACCTTAAGTGAGCAGACAAAATATTTCTGGTTTTGCCTCCACGGTTCTAAGATGCTGTGCGAGCAGATGCTATATAAGTTTAGCGACTTTGATCCTGCAACCCATTATGTAGTTGCACCTGAAGGAATGAACCGCTTGTACCTCAATGGATTTGGTGGCGATGTGGTGGCTACGTGGATGACGAAGAGAGACAGATTAGAAGAAATAGAAGACTTCTCTACCTATCTCAATACACTTTACAATCAAGAAGTACAAGATTTACCTACTGGATGTAAAAGAATTCTACTCGGATTTTCTCAAGGGGGCACCACCTTATTCCGATGGTTGCATCGAGAATCTGTGATTGCAGATTTCTTGATTGGCTATGCTTGTTGGATTCCCGAGGACATTAATCTTCTAGATGGAAAGACAGACTTGAGTGGAATAAAAAGTCTTTATACTTATGGGCAAGATGATGAATTTCTCACTGCAGATCGTATTACTGCTTTGAGAAGTATCATAACTAAGAATCAATTGAATATCGACATCTTACCTTTTCAAGGCAAGCATAAAATTGATAAGGAGTGGCTTATGGAAATCTGGAATACTAAATTGAGGTAGAAGATTTTCGTTTAGTTATTTATAGTGATCGATATTGATTTTCCTAATCCTACCTCAAACAATCTATACAAAGTAGATAGTTGAATATCAGTTTTTCCATTTTCGACTCTAGATATGTAGCTCTTTTTTGCACCGATTTTTGTGGCGAGCTCTTCTTGAGTCATTTTTGCTTGCTTGCGTTCTTCTTTTAGTCGTTCGCCAATAACAAAAGCCTTAGCTTTAACTTCAAAGTCATCTCTTTTTTTAGTACCAATTTTTCCATACTCTTCTGTGAGATGATCTTCAAATGTTGTAGTGTTTTTATTCTTTTTCATTGAAGTATTGCTTTTTGATTTTTATTGCTCGCTCAATTTGTGATTTAGGTAATTTTTGGATCTTCTTTTGGAAACCATTAAAAATTATTACCAGTTTACCTTCATCAAAACAGAAAAAAATTCGGAAGATGTTTGAAGAATGTTTGATCCTTAAGTAGAACAGATTTTTGTCACTTGTTGAGCCAATGAACTTGTTTGGTATTTGTCTTGTATACTGTAGATGATATAATCCGAGGTCAATCTTATTCTTAACCTTAACATCAACATCCCTATAGAATTCTTTAAAATGATGTTTGTAAAATACTAGATCTCTTAGCTTGTTCAGTACAAGAATAAAGTTAACTAATTGTGTAACTTAAATCAAGTTATTTGTTAGACTATTTTTGAGAAAAATAGCTAGTTAATAGGAAAATTGAGGCTTTTTAAGTGATTTGCGCCACTGATTTATAACCTGATCTCGTTTTTATATGATTCTGACTTAACAACCAAACATATTCCCCACCATCAGTGTAAACAATTGCTTGACTGTAACGCCGTCTTGCTTTGCGGGCTGCCAAGCAGGCATTGCGAGTATAGCTTCTTTGACAAGTTGATTGGTGGCTTCGTTAGCGGATGGATGTGTGATGATGAAATCTGATGGCTTTCCTTTTTCATCAATCTTAAATTGGGCGACGACTGAGGGAAGACCGTTCTCTTCGTTGGCTATAGAATTGTAGGCCAGCGGATTGGCTAAGACTTTATCGATGATCGCTGATTGAAAATAAGCATTAGGTGTACTTTGATCCATTGCGTATTTGGCTGCAGTAGCAGGAACGAGACAACGAGAGAATTTGATTTGTCTTTCAGATTTTTCTCTAGTAGCAGCATTAATGTTGAGATAGTCTATGGTCAATTCCAAAGTATTTCCTACCGGCATATCTCGGATCAGCGCCAACTGTTCATCGGTCAACTGATGGTCTTGGCCGATGGCTATGATAGTATCACCATTATCTCCATATGACAACGCTACTGAAATATAATCTGATTTATTAATCCAATCAGTGGGGAAGCCATTATTGAGGTCAAACAAAGTCGCTGCTGAGGCCAACGTTTCTTTGGTGACGGATTTACTACTGTTGTCTATAAGTTGGGCAGTGTAGTTTTGCCATTGTGCAGAAGCCTGTCCACCAAGGCCAAATGTTAGCGCTAAGGATAAGAATATACTGAGTTTCATTCTGAGTAGTTATTTTATTTCTATGCCTTCTATGTACGGACCACCTGCTTCGTATATCTGCTTAGCAACTTTAGAGATGCCACTATTGATGTCATCTAGTTTCTTCGTATAATCCTTAAGGTCTGCTTGGACCCAGTCCATCATATCTAGATGTGTGTCTGTAGGGCCATAAGTAGAATTAGAGAGTCCGATATATAGGGCAAACATCCGATCGCCCATAGTCGGTTTGGTTTTTTCTCCTATCTCTCTTTTGGCTTTGCTGCCGAGCACTTGAGTTTCTAATTTATTGGCTTGGTTGCTTAGTTGGCTTAGATTTTTGCTGTATTCGTCTGACGGAAGCAAACTATTTTTTAAGGCTCTTTTTAGAGCGCCCAATTTTTTATTGACCTGCGCATACTGAATTTGGAAGGCGGCAGTCTCACGCGTAAGATTATCATAACTTTTCCAAAATTCTGAGGCTACTTTTATATCTGTGCCTTCTGCAGATTCGTAAAGTGGCTTAACATCAAAGGTGATTGTTTCTGAGAGCACCTTGTCTTTTCCGTCGATGACTTTTGTGAGCTGTGCTTGATATGTACCGGGAGAGGCAAGGATGCCTTGCGGTGCTGCATCCCATTCGCCACGCTGTTGAGGAGCAAGGGTGACCAAGTTGGTTGGTGGATATCTGAGATCCCAAGTCACACGATTAAATCCTTTCTTTTCTTTACAGGCTATGCGACGGATAAGGTCACCGTTGGTATTTTTGATAACCACGAAGAGTTGCTCTTTTTCTTCGGTAAGTTCAGCATCTAGTTGCTCCCAGTCTGTAAATTCTATTTCTGTTTTTTTCTCTTTGGCTTCTTCCTCTTTCTTTTTGCGTTGCTTTTTGGCCGTGGTAGAACCTTCTTTGAGGTAGTAGGTGAGTGTCGCTCCAAAAGGTGGATTAGGAGCGACATAGTAGCCAGCACCTTGGTCTCCTTGCGCGCCTCGAAACCCGATAGATGAGCGGGGGATATACCAAAGAGCATCTCTTGTGTCAAAGAGAGTAATATCTGATTCCATTTGCTCAGCAGAAATTTGTCTGAAGGCGGAGATGTCATCATAAATATATATCGATCTACCAAAGGAGCCACAGATCAAATCATCTTCTCTCTGATGAATCTTAAGATCTCTAAAAGAGATAGTTGGTAAGCCACCTTTAAGCTGCGTCCATTGCCCACCTCCATCGACACTGAAGTAGATGCCAAACTCGGTTCCGATAAATAGCAAGTTGGCATCGATATGGTCTTGGACAATACGCCAAACGTGATTTCTTTTCGGCAGACCCTTTGTGATTTCTTTCCACGTTGTCCCGCCATCTGTGCTCTTAAATAAGTAAGGCTTGTAGTCGCCTTCCTTATGATTATCCATCGCCAAATAGACAGTATTGATGTCGTGCAAATCTGCTCTGATGTCATTAACGTAAGCTCTTTTTGGAACACCATTGATAGAAGAGACCTCTTTCTTGATCCAAGTCTTTCCGCCATCTTTTGTCATTTGTAGAAGTCCATCATCGGTACCTACATAGATCAGATTTTCGTCCATCGGTGAGATGGCGATATTGGCAATGGTGTTGTATGTTGACATCGCAAAGACATCCCATGGATTGTCAAAGCTCTTAGTGCCACCCATTATAGGTAAAGCAAGTCTATTTTCATTTCTCGTAAGATCATCTGAGAGGGCCGTCCATTTGTCTCCTCTGTTTTCTGACATCCATAATCGTTGCGAAGCAAAATAGATTCTTTGTGGCTTATTAGAGCTGACAACGATTGGTGCATCCCAATTGAATCTTTCATATGGCTCTCCGGGTCCAGCTTGTGGTTTGATGTCCATCACTTCTCCACGCTTAAGATCAATTCTGGCTAGTGTGCCTTGCTGACGTTGCCCATACATAATGTCTGGATTACCTGGCTCGCAAGCGGGTTGATGACCATCCCAATTAAGCACAACCTTCCAGTCGCCATTTTGAATGCCTTGCATATTGTCTGTCCTAGAGGGCCCACCTTCTGTACTGTTGTCTTGTGTGCCGCCATAGACATTATAAAATGGTTCAGCGTCGTCGACGGCTATTTTATAAAACTGAGTGAGTGGTAGATTAGGAAAGTACTTCCAGTTTTTGGCTAGGTCAAAAGATTCATAGATGCCGCCATCAGTACCAACGAGTAGATAGTCAGGGTCACTTTTTTTGAATGTCAATGAATGATTGTCTGAGTGTTTGTTTTTTTCTGAAACGCGTCTAAAGTTGCGGCCGCCATCATCAGAGACTTGCATACGGACATCCATCAAGTAGATCCGATCAAAATTGTGTGGGCAAGCTACGAGTTCTTGATAGTAGTGCGGCCCAGTACCTCCAGATACAGCATTAGACATTTTAGTCCACGTACTGCCTTTGTCCCTACTCTTATACACGCCTCCTTTTCTTCTGTCTAGTTCTATGGCTGCATAGAGGACATCTGGTTGTTGCGGAGAGATGGCGAGGCCTATCTTGCCGAGGTTAGAAGTAGGTAGACCGCTTGAGAGTTTTGTCCAAGTGATACCACCATCCGTAGATCTGTGTAGGCCTGAGCCCGGACCTCCACCCATATAGGCGGCTACTGTTCTGTGTCTATCCCAAGTTGCTGCATAGAGCAGATCAGGATTCCGAGGATCCATAACCAATTCTGTGGCACCCGTCCATTCATTATTGCCTAAGGTTTGCTCCCAGTTTCTGCCTCCATCAGTTGATTTGAATATGCCTCGCTCACCGCCTTTGCTCCATAGAGGACCTTGGGCAGCTACCCAAATAATATTGGAGTCATCAGGATGGACGATGACTTTTGATATGTGCTCTGAGTTCTCCAAGCCAACATTAGTCCAGCTCTGACCTCCATCTAGACTCTTAAATACTCCATCGCCAAAACTGAGGTGACGTCCACCCACATTTTCGCCAGTGCCTAGCCAGATGACACTAGGGTTGCTAGGGTCGATGGTAATACAACCTGTAGAATAGCAAGATTCGTTATCGAATAGGGGTGTCCAGGTATTGCCGGCATTGGTCGTTTTCCATACACCACCAGATCCTACTGCGACATACCAAATGCTTTCATCTTGAGGATGGATGGCTATGTCTGCTATTCTTCCAGACATAAATGCGGGACCTATAGATCTAAACTCTAGGCCAGAAAAGTTTTCAACTTTCCAAGGACTATCGGCTTTTTTTTGCGCAGATAGGGCTATAGAGATACAGCTGAGTAGGATTAAGATGGATGTTTTCATTGATGGGTATTGTAAGTGAAACATATTGATGACAATATAAGAAGTATTGTTGGTTGGATGACCTTATAATAGATGAGAGTTACTGTCAGCACAACCTTTACATCGTATTGATTTTGTGAGTTCTGGAATAATCTATAATTTTAGAGCAGGCAATTCGTTATTAGAATAAATCATTTTATCACAAACAACTTTCATTATGAAGACGATTCAAGTTTTCTTACTCATTTTATTTGCTTTCATATCATTACAGGCCGCTCATATCCACGGCGGCTATATTACAGCTGAGATAGTTGATGTTAATACTGCAGAGGGAAAAAGCACTCTCAATGTAGCTTGCGAACTGTATCGTGATGCACTCTCCGGAGGAGCGCCTTATGACCGAGATGTACAATTCGGTATTTATGTTCAGAACAACAACGGTGACTATCAATTGTATGACGAAGTTGTTGTTGATGAGATTACCAACTTTGGGATAGCCTTTGACTATTTGAATCAAGTAACAATAGAACGAGGCACCTACCGATTTACCGTAGACTTGGATCACGGTCTAGATTATTTGATTGCCTTTCAGCGGTGCTGTCGATCCCCAGTTATTTCTAATCTTGTTGATTTAGATGAATCTGGAATAGCGATACAGTTGGACCTCAGTGCAGAGGCACTTCTAGAGCCATACACTTTACCTCATTTCGGGGATATACCCCTAACTTTAGTAAAGACTGGAGAGTTTTTTCAGGATTCTTTTGACCTTAGGATTGATGATGGTACATCTGTGGAACTTGAGTTTGTTCAGCCTAGACAATCAGGAGGTACTTTTGATACTACAGGTCCTGGAGCAGGATCCTTGGGCTGCTGTGAATGTGTCAAACCAGAAGCGATGATGTGTTTGCCGCCTTTTGCTTTAGTAGCTTTTAATTCGATGTCTGCTGATGCGTTTGGGGTTAGTAACCCTGTTATACTAGATAATTCCTATCTCGGATTCGAAGGTATGACTAGAGAGATAGGAGTGTTCCAGTATGGAATTCAAATCACGTCTTCTCGTAATGGTGTTGTCTTAGCGCAACAGATATTTGACTACACTTTGTATTCTTTATTGATAGATAATGTTGATGATAACCCTATGAATTCGGCAATGTTGTATCCTAATCCTAATCAAGGAAAAATATTTTTAGATCAGCTTGAGATATTGCCGACAAAGTATGAAGTCTTTTCGCAAGATGGGACACTATTGTATACTGAAGAGGTTAGTGGTTCTAGTCTAATTCTCGAAACCGAAGTTGGCGTTTACTATTTGCGCTTGACTGATGAGCGATCGGGGGAACAAGTTATTGCTAGAACTGTCAAAATGTAGAGATTCTTAATGCTTTGCCTTAAGGTTGATTCTTTTAAGTGACTTTGGAAGGTCATATTCTCTTGCCAATAGACTAGATGTCTTACTTTTGTATAGATATACATAGCTAGAAATTGACGACAGAGGATTATAAGAAAGTAGCACCACAGATTCCCCATGAGCCAGGTGTGTACAGATATATAGATGCACAGGACACGGTTATCTATGTCGGTAAGGCTAAGAATCTCAAGAAGCGGATTTCCTCGTACTTCGGAGAGAAGAAACATCAACAGCACAAGACCAAGACATTAATTAAGAATGCTGTCAGGTTTGAGTATACTGTCGTAGAGACAGAGCAGGACGCCTTGCTGCTAGAGAATACTTTAATTAAGAAACTTCAGCCGCGCTACAATGTGATGCTGAAAGATGGCAAGTCCTATACGTATATCGCCATTAAGAAAGAGCGATTCCCAAGAGTCTTCTTTACGCGACAAGTAAGGAAAGATGGCTCTCAATATTTTGGCCCTTATACATCTAAGTATAGAGCGAGAATTTTATTGGACATCGTTAAGGTGCTCTTTAAGTTGCGGACCTGTAGTCTTGATTTGACGGAAAGAAATATTGCGGCAGATAAGTTTAAGGTTTGCCTAGAGTATCATATCAAGAACTGCAATGGACCTTGTGTGGGATACGAATCTCAAGAAGTCTATGACGAAAAGATACGACAGATAAAAAACATCCTCAAGGGACAGATCAAACCTGTGAAGGATTACCTGAAGAATAAGATTTCTGTTTCTGCGGAGGCGTTAGAGTTTGAGAAAGCCCAGCTGTATAAAGACCGCTTAGATGCTCTTGAGAATTATCAAGCCAAGTCTACAGTAGTGAATACGTCCATTGTTGATTCAGATGTATTTTTCTTGCGGGCCGAAGAGGATATGGCGTACGTGTCTTATCTCAAGATTGTCAATGGTGCGCTTATCAATTCTGACAATTTGGAACTCAAGAAAAATCTAAATGATGATGAGCACGAACTCTTATCTTTTGCCATTTCGTATCTCAGAGAAAAATTTAATAGCATAGCGAAAGAAGTCGTGGTGCCATATCCAGTGGAGCTTACCGAGTTAGGCTTAACGATAACGGTGCCACAAAGAGGAGATAAGAAACACCTACTAGATCTTGCAGAAAAGAATCTTAAGTACTTTGTCTTGCAAAAGAGAAAGGATGCAATGAATCGAGTCAAGAAACAGACACCGGCAGAGCGCATACTCAAAACGCTGAAGGAGGATCTTGATATGGACGTGTTGCCATTTCATATTGAGTGCTTTGATAATTCTAATATCCAAGGAACCAATCCTGTAGCAAGTTGTGTCGTCTTCAAAAATGCAAAGCCTTCTAAGAAAGATTATAGGAAGTTCAATATAAAGACTGTTGTAGGCCCGGATGATTTTGCTTCTATGAAAGAGGTGGTGACTAGACGTTACTCTAGACTTAAGAAAGAAAATAGCCCACTCCCTCAGCTCGTTATTATAGATGGAGGTAAGGGGCAGTTGAGCGCAGCATACGAAATTCTCAAGGAATTGGGGTTAGAAGAAAAGATAACCTTAGTCGGAATCGCTAAGCGACTCGAAGAGATATATTTTCCTGGAGACCCATTGCCGCTATATATCAATAAAAAATCTGAGTCATTAAAGTTGATGCAGCAGCTGAGAAATGAAGCGCATAGATTTGCTATTAACTTTCATAGAGATCAACGATCCAAAAATGCTCTGGGTACGGAGCTGACGGATATACCTGGTATAGGTGAGAAGACGGCTCAGCGCCTACTTCAGAAGTTTATTTCTGTTAAACAAATTAAGACCAAAACCTTCACGGAATTGGCAGAGGTAGCAGGTAAGGGGACGGCTCGGACTCTCTTGGATTACTTTGAAGAACAGAAGAAAGTTGACTAGGTTTCCCTAAGGTCCAACAGCCTATCTTTATTCCACTTCACGATGTAGCCTATAACTTTGCAATCAATGCTAAGCATTTATTGTATAATAGGGGTGTGCTTCTGCTTAGTAATTTGGCCCTACTAGTCTATTATTTATAGAGGTTGGAGTGAAGGCTTTATAGCTCCAATAAATTGACGACTGTTTTTTTAGTAAAGACCTAAGCGTCTTGTTGAGTAAGCCTTATTTTTACCCTATGTACAAAGAGGTGCTTCTTTTGCTTGCTTTCTTCTCAGGACTTATCTCTTGTCAAGATACTTTGCAGACTAATATGCAAAAATATTCTTATGATGAAGTAACTAAGCAAGATGGCATCTATTATAAGAATGGTAAGCCAATTACGGGGATAATAACGAATGATAAGCCAATTGCTCCTTTGATACAGAAAGAGGAATTCTCAGTGAGAGAAGGTTTGCTTGATGGTACTTTACGACAGTGGATAGGCGGAGGCGTATTGCGTATGGAAAAAAACTATAGAGATGGATTAGAGGCAGGTGTTCAAAGAGGTTATCACACTAATGGGAAGCTATCTTATCTATATGAAGCGAAAGCAGGAGAAAAAGAAGGGAGTTACAAGGAGTATTATCCAAGTGGATTACTTCATATAGAAATGAACTATCTACAAGGAAAGATCATCGGCAAGAAAATACTTGACCGAAATGGCGTCACCCTAACCAATTACAAAATTAAAGAAGGTCGCTACTATGGCCTATTGGGTTCTAGCAGTTGTATTAATGTACTTAATGAAGATAATGAGATTGAGAATTAGTTGTACTGTGTTCATCTTACTAGTGATTGCCTGTAAGCACCCCAACGGAAAGGCGTCGAGCATTCCATTTTTTTTGACTGCTGAGCTGTCACCAGAATGGATAGCAACAGATGATAATAGATACAAGGATATACATACAGTGGCTCCTTTTAGCTTTACTGATCAGGATTCAAGTATAGTCACCAATGAGACTTTTGATAATCACTTTTATGTAGCCAATTTCTTTTTCACAACGTGCCCAAGCATTTGCCCTAAGATGACGGCTAAGATGGCAGATCTACAAGAGCATTTTAAAACCAATAAAATGGTTAAGTTCTTATCTCACACAGTTACCCCTTGGATTGATACCGTTGGGCAACTTAAGGCCTATGCCATCGAAGAAGGGGTTATCTCAGGAAAGTGGCATCTAGTTACAGGGAAGCAATCGGATATATATGAGCAAGCTCGGATTGCATATTTGATCGAAGGAGAAATAGGCCTCAAGAAAGGTGAGGATGATTTTTTGCACGATGAAAAGTTTGTTCTTGTTGATAAGAATAGACGGATCAGAGGATATTATTCAGGCATTACTGATAAGGATATAAATCGACTTATTGCGGATTTGGAAACCTTATTGAAAGAGGAAATAGGCCCTTCGAGCCAAGACTAGTAAGCTACTTTTTTGTTAATTATTTGGTCTACTGACAAGTGAATTAACATATTATACATATATTTATGTTTAATATGTAATTGCGGTTACATTATCCCTCAAACCGATAACTTCAACACCAACCTGAAGTAATTTCAGCTCCTTGCCAAGGAGTTGATAGTCAGTATGTTATATATATAACATACTTGATTTATACACTTGATGATAGAATGATTGTTGACTTTTCATTCAGGGTGTAAATAATGAAGTTATCGTCAGTTTTGATTAGAACTACTAGATTTTTCAATCTAGTAAGATTCTTTTTGTTTTTTTATTTGGGATTCCTATGTACCGACTTGGGTGCTCATGGGACGCAAGTGGAGTATTGCTTCACTAATAACAATATGGTCCGTATCTATATTGAGCATTGGCACGGTAACGTGACCAATTTCTCACAGTCTATAGTGAACATGACCATTACAGCAGATGGCGTTAGCACAACTATGAATGTCCCTGCCTCAGGATTTGTGCATGATACACCTCAGAGTATGCTACCTAATTGCAGTGCGCCCACTATACAATTGAGTGAATGTACTGCCCGATCCGATATTTATAATGATTGGGCTTTTTTCGATTTCCCAGCACCAGAATGTTTTCAGACTTTAGAGATTCGAGTCAATAGTGTAGTGGATCCAACCTTTGTATTGTTAGAGTGCGGTGCAGGTCTTGGTGGGCCGATTTATCCAGCTACTACACCTGTTATTACAAGAGCAGATGAGTTTGCACCCTTTATCGTGTGCCCAGACGAACTACCAGATATATTATTGACTTGTGGCGACCCTATTCCAGATCCAGTGGATATCAGTACCATTGATGTCACAGATGATTGTACCGCTCAAGAAGATATTGTATTAAATGTAGCAGACGTTGACGATATATCAACATCAGGTAATTGCACTGGTACTGGTATCATAAGAACCTATACGTTTACAGATGATGATGGGAAGTCTACAGAATGTGAGCAGTCTATCTCCTATGCCGATGATATGACTCCACCTAGAATAATCTGTCCGAATGACTTGAGATTGGCTTGCGATGACCCTAATGCTGAAGCTACTATAAGTGATTGGCTAGAGTCCTATACCACCAGTGATAACTGTGCCGATAACGTTGTTGTTACAAATTCATATTCAGATAGCGGGTTTGCTTTTCAAGAAGTGCAACCTAATTTTCTCACAGGAAGTGTTTTTGATATTGGATCATTTGTGATGCCTACTGTTACTAGATCAATTATGGATAACTATGTTTCCGAATCTTTATCGATGTCGGCAGTTATGCCCATTCCGTCAAGTGGTTCTCAGACGGTAACTTTTACAGCTACTGACGCTTGTGGTAATACCTCTACGTGTACAGCAGATATAATTATCGTCGATAACACGGACCCCGTAATAGAGTGTCCGTCGGATATAACTGTAGAATGTGGTGACCCTAATAACGATGCAATTATTGTTAATTGGCTAGATAATGCCAGTGCTGATGATACATGCGAAGAAGGCTTTGTAGACATAACGAATAATTTCACCGCCTTATCTACCAATGCCTGTGGGGGAGCGACAACTGTAGTTTTTACGGCTACGGATGGTTCTGGGAATACTGCGCAATGTCGTTCTACAATAACCCACGAGGACACAACCCCTCCTGAGTTTTTAATGAAGCCTCAGGATCTTTTTGCTGAATGTATAAATTCTAATGGTGCTCAACCCGAAATCAATGCCTGGGCAGCTGCTATGGGCAATGGAATGGCTATAGATGATTGTGATGACAATGTCAGATGGAGCTTTGTGCTAGATGGACAAGAAGAAACATGTGGGTTTACATACATAAGGACTTATACTTTTACCATAACTGATGATTGTGGAAATACTGCTACTTCTACTGCAACTGCTACAGTAATAGATGAAACACCTCCAGTATTAAACTTAAGAGCAGATGTGACAATCAATTGTTCCACTGCCAATCCATCTCAATTGGCGACTTTTCTAGGTGCTTTTGGAAGTGCTTCAGATTTGTGTACCGAGCGAGCAGATATTACCGTAGAAAATGTTTTGTTCAATTCGATTTCTGGTTGCGGAGGTACAAGTACAGAAACTTATTTGTTTACAGCTACTGATCTATGTGGTAATGCAACTACTGGCTTATGGAATTTCACAATACAAGATTTAGCTATACCTACTTGGGTAAGTCCGCCTGGAACTTTATTTCTAGAATGTGGTGATGAGGACAATCCTACTTTAATTCAAGAATGGTTAGCGGATGTAGAAGCATCTACAGTAGATGCTTGCAGTGATGTTCATACTGTTACAAATAATTGGGATGGCAATCTTCCAGAAAATAATTGTAACTCTAATACCCCTATAACATTTACAGTAGTCGATGATTGCGGAAACGTAAGAACTAATCTGGTAAGGAGTATAAGTGTAAGAGACTTAACAATCCCAGTAATTGTTAATTGTCCGGAAGACTTCACAGTTAATGTTGATGTCGCTAATTGCTCATCTAATGTAATTTTTTCCACACCTATCGGATTTGATCAATGTACAGACGTGGTTACAATAAATCAAACTAT
>CALBWK010000161.1 GCA_937969415.1 uncultured Saprospiraceae bacterium
GCTCTTATCAATTCTATAGATGGAGTAAGCCCATCTAAGTCCAATCGTGCACATAGCTCTAGTCGATGGGCTCCGTTTTTTGCAGCATAAGCTGCCTCCTCCAATGATTCTACACAGGATTCAATAATAACAGGACGAGTAGGGGTTGTCATAATTGGTATATTTATCTATATTCGCACCACTTTTCGAACAAACAGCAATAATTAATGCTAATAATAAACGTAAAGAGCGACGAATCAATAGATAGAGCGCTCAAAAGATATAAAAGAAAGTTTAAGCAAACGAAACTGCTTAGAGAAATCAGAAGAAGAAAACACTTTGTAAAGCCTTCCGTCGAGAGAAGAAATGAGGTCTTGAATGCGGCTTACAGAGCTAAAATGTATGGTGACGGCTAGACCGCCACTGTTCGAAAAGATATAATAAGAAGGGTAATCCAAGCGGGTTACCCTTTTTTTGTGGCCTTTGGCCCGACTCTATGCCCTAGTCTCTGTGACAAGCAGTATTATCGTGTATGCTTCCACAGCAATCAAAGATGATCCGTATTAGCGTATTGGCGCCGTCCATATTCTTCTTGACGGTGCTTGTTTATGGAAGGGCTTATGATGCTGGATTTGTAACAGACTTCACTGGCTTGTATGCTAAGATGCAAGGCGAAGGCCTCAGTGCTGCTTTACGTTCTTTTGGATTCCCTTCTTTGATGCCTGTACTCAATGTAGTCTATTGGTTGTTGTACAAGTTCTTTGGCCTCAATGCACTCGGTTGGTTCTTGTGTGCGGTGGTATGTAGCACAATGACCCTGGTGACCTTCTGTAAAATGGTGCACTTACTAGCGGAAGATTTTGGGTATGCAAAGGAGAAGGTCACTAACATAACTTTGTTTGCCAGCGCCCTTGTACTCTTTAGTCCTTACCAAGTCGAAGCGATGATCTGGAAGGTAGGCTTGGGACATCTGATGTCCGTGCTCTTCTTTTTGCTAGCACTCTATCAGTTGCTCAAATATCTGCGGGCAGAAACCACTTTACATCTCTTCGTCGCACTCAGCTTTTTGATGCTATCTCTTTTTTGTTTTGAGTGGGGCTTAGTATTTCCTGCAATGGCTGCTGTATTGCTGATGGGTTACCTACGATTGGGTCGGATTACTGTTCCTAAGGCCATAGGCACTTTTGGTTATACGTTGATTCCAGTGGTTATCTATCTTATTCTGACTAAGCTTGTGCTTGGCTCTTGGCTTGGCCATTATGATACAGATACAGAGATGGATCTCGAAGTAATCACTATGGCATCCACTACTCTAAAGTATTTTCTAAAGCATTTAGGACTCGTGCACTTTTATCCTAATGCATTGAAGGAAAGTATCTATGCCCTAACAAATAAGTCTTGGCTGGTTATAGTTTTAGGTGGTGCTCTAGTTTTAATGATTATCTATGGATTTTCTAAAGGACCTAAGGGCAATCTCAGGGCTATGGGATTGAGCTGGGCTTTATTTGGTTTGGTGCTTGTTTCTGGCTTGTACTTCCACAGCTTACTCCTCTCTGAGAATGATCGCTATGGTAGTCTCTTTATATACTTTCTGGCTCTACTCGTGTCACTCTGTTTGACGGCGTTACCGCGGTGGCTGGGGTATAGCTTATTCTTAGTACTGTTATGTGGACAGATTTTTTTTCAGCAAAAAATGGTCTCTCAATGGTCTAGATCTCAAGATCAAATAGAAAAAATCACCAACTCTTTTCAGCGCTTGGCTATTCAAAAAAATGATAAAGTCCTGATGCTTAATCTTCCAGAAAATCTACGAGGAACTTTTATGTTTCGAGATTTCAGCGGCCAGAATCCAATTTATGACCATTTCAAGATGTACGACATCCCACATCCGCAATTAGATCTAGTGGCGCAGTATAATGTACCTTATGGCGGTCAAGTATATACGGGTCGATGGATTGCAAAAGGGAGGCTCCGATTAGAAGCTCTAGAGTGGGGGAGTTGGTGGTGGAAGAAAGGGCTAGGGATAGGCCATTATGAGACACGTGATTATCTGTTTGAACCCAAATCAAAATCAATGGAAGTGCAGCTCAAAGAAGGCCACAGCTATACCAAGATTATTTATTTTAATGGAGTGAGCTGGCAAGTATTGTAATACAACAAAATATCAGCTATAAGGTAGGGCTGAGTTGGAATGATGATACGACTTTATTTACCCGATGGTAATCGTATAGCCCATCTTAGGCTTTGTGGGCTTAGGTTTTGCAGGCTGTGTTTTTTTCTTGTTAGGTGTGTAGATGTATCTCAGCTGCATAGGGCCCATTGCTGTACCTGAGATGGCCATATTTGTGTGCTTCGATTTGGGTGGAGTAGGTTTAGATGGAACATTGGCTTTTTCCTTGGGTAGCTTGAAAGTAATCTGTGTCTTTTGATGAAAGGTTACTCTGAGCCTTCGAGGGTTTTTAGGTACTTCAAATTGAAGCAACTTGAGTATTCTCTGAGCCTCTGCATCACAACCGTATCCGATACCTTTGACAACTTTGGTTTCTGTCACCTTGCCCTTGTGATCGATGGTGTACTTGATAAAGATGGTCCCCTCTATTTTGTTTTTGAGTGCTTCTTTGGGGTACGTTAGATTTTCTTTGATAAATTTTCTAAAGGCCGTATTCCCTCCCGGGTATACAGGTTTTTTGATGAAACTATCATCTCTTCTTTCTTTGCTACTCATAAGAATTAAAGTTAGGGTAATCCTATACGACGGTCAAGTCACACAGTTGCAAAATCTGGTGTTCTCCTAGCACAACCCTATTAATCTATGCATATTTGCAGCTTGGATAGTTAATACGTATGAGAGCATTGGTCATATCTGGTGGTGGTTGTAAAGGCGCTTGGGCAGGCGGGATTGCTGAGCACCTTATCAAGGAAAGGGGTATTGACTATGACATCTTTGTAGGTTCCTCGACTGGAGCCTTACTCATACCACATCTCGCTATAGGGAAGATAGATAAGATAAAAGGCCTATATACCAATGTCGGACAGAAAGATATCTACACCGTCAATCCTTTTATTATTAAGCCAAATGGAGAAGGAGGAATCAAAGCCTCTATCAATCATAAGAATACGATCAAGATGTTTCTCAAAAGGCATAAGACCTTTGGAGATACTTCAGCTTTACGCGACACGATAGGAAAGACCCTATCAGCGGAAGACTTTAGAGAGGTGCAGCGTTCTGGTAAGAAAGTTATTGTTACTGTTTGTAACATCACGCGGACTACAGTAGAGTACAGATATGCTGTCGATTGTTTGCACAATGATTTTATGGATTGGATGTGGGCATCGAGTAGTTTTATACCCTTTATGAGTCTTGTTGTCAAAGATGGATATGAGTATGCTGATGGTGGATTTGGAAATTATATTCCGATAGAAGAGGCCATCAATATAGGCGCTACAGAGATTGATGTTATAGTGCTTAATCCTAGGCGTCGGCCTCAGCAAGATGTAAAAACTTATAATGCTTTTGATCTCTTGCTCAAGTCATTTTTATTTATGCAAAAGCAGATTGCCCACGATGATATATTGATAGGACATCTCGAAAGTATTTACAATCGGAATGTTAGAGTCAATTTCATATTTACACCAAGAGAGTTAACAGAATACTCTTTTTACTTTGAGCCTGGACAGATGAAAGGATGGTGGCAAGAAGGCCTCGAATATGCACGAGAAAATTATTCTGAAGACAAATTTACCAGCTAGTTATAAGATAGGTAGAGAATCCGTGTCCTTCTATGTAATTTCATAACCAAACTACCAAAGATGAAAAAGTATATCTTTCTGTCTATCCTTTTATTTGTGTTGGGCGCTTGTGCCTCTAGTCTTGATGCATCCTTTCTGCCGGGCAATTGGAAGACGATAGAGTGGAAAGTCGTCAGTACTGGGCAGATTATTAACAATCAGATGGACTTCGCCTTTACAACTAACGATAGATATGCGGTTGATTATGGATCGCAGCGAGAGAAGGGCAGCTTCTACTTAGCAGGAGAATATCTGCATACTAAAGAAGATGGTGCACTAGAAAAAAGTGTTCGTGTTACGAAGCTAACCATTGATACGATGATATTCGAAATGAATAGAGCCGGTTCTATCGAGGTGGTTACACTAGTTAAAGTTCCGCAAGACTAGCTGATAGGTTAGCTATATAGTTCTCTAATTCTCAATGCACTGCATACTCAATTACAATGATAATAGAGACTTGTGCTGAGCTTCAGTAAACTCAGGCAATGAAATGTGGTTCTAGAATAGCTTGATCTACTTATTGTCGAA
Source organism: uncultured Saprospiraceae bacterium (assembly GCA_937969415.1). Taxonomy (GTDB): domain Bacteria; phylum Bacteroidota; class Bacteroidia; order Chitinophagales; family Saprospiraceae; genus RFSX01. Next base: position 4,297 of record CALBWK010000161.1, read on the forward strand.
CTCTCCCTGAGTCGATAGATAGTATACTACCGCGAATACAACTGCTCCAGAAAGTCCCATAAATCCTAAAGATGATAACATAGCGTCTTGATTTGTTAGTTTTAATTACACCTAATATCCTAAAGATATCTAAAAACTAGAAATCGAATTCTATAGTATCTCCAGGAGCCAGTTTGTCGTCATCCTTGGATTTACCCTTTTTAGCTTTCCCTTTAGGGGTAGATGCCTTCTTAGGACTGCTTTTTTTGCTTGAAGTATCACTTTTAGGGGACTTTTCTTCTATCACCTCGTATTCTGCATCTATGTCCACACTATCGGTAGCTTCATCTTCGACTTTGAGTATCTTATGCTCCCCTAGCTTATTACCTAAGGCTTTCCAGCCTTTTATACCAACAAAAAGCGAGATATCTAGCTCCTTGATCTGCTTGGTCTTGGACTTCATATAGGAGTACTTGACCATCGGCTCATCCTCAAATGAGAGGTAATACACCTTAGAAGCTCTGCTGTCTGTTATAAACTTAAACTCCTGACCGAGTGTCGTCGTCTCCACCATAAATCGCTTGACCATTGTCCAGCCCTTCAGGCCATCATAGTAGATGCAAGAGATGATCATATCAAAGCTAAACTTAGCAATATCGATCAGCGTCTCAGGGTTATACTTTTTGTTTTGGTCCAGATCAGTGATGATGTAGCTACCATTCTTGTAGATGGATATAAGCTGGTCCCCAGTATCAAACTTGCCAAGGTATTTGCCGCGCTCCTCGGTATTGAGTCGGCCATTGTCCATATCGATCCAGAGCTTGACGGCACCTAGCGTAGAGCTGCCCACAGAAACCTGTGTCACCTTTCTTATCGGGTACTTGGTAACGGTATTGCCCTTGACACCTCTTCCTTTGATATCGAGTGTGCC
>CALBWK010000162.1 GCA_937969415.1 uncultured Saprospiraceae bacterium
TTTTTCATAGTTGGATTTCTGTGGTTTTGTTTGAAAAGGTCGTAACAATTATTGAAAATTAAATTCAAGTCGAATGAAATTATGCTTAATTCCAAAATAATGAATTCATATGACTATTTGTGCAAATTTGATATAAACACAAGACTTAGTCATATAACTTTTGTTATATCAAGGTGAGTGTTATGGAAGCATATAAGGCGATAATACTCAAGATTAATTCAATATAATTATCTTAAAGTTCCGGAATATTTTAAGACTTTAAATAATTAAAAGCTTGGTAAATAATAATGACCAATGGATAGAATTTGGCAAGAAAACATCTTTAATTCTTGGGTTTCACTTTCTGGTAATCCTACCAAATTCTAAGAATAGAATTAGTCATTTGCACAATCTTTAATTTTTGTCAAGTAATAAATTTCTATTCCCAGTAAATATGTTTTCCTTTGCAGTGATATCGAGGACTGGTGGAATTCTGACACCTTTTCTGACACCATAGAGAGAGAATATAGCTCAGTTGGTTTAGAGCGATGCCTTGACAGGGCATAGGTCGGGGGTTCGAATCCCTCTATTCTCACTTAAAATGTAAGAGATGTGATGCCCTTGACAGGGTAGGGGTCGGGGGTTCGAGTCCCTCTACTCTCACTAAAAAAGCCTTTTGCAAATTGCAAGAGGCTTTTTTGTTTATGATAAAATTCAACGTTCAATCCAGAGTGGTTGATTAAGGCCGACACCCCCTTTTCAATATTTAACCACCTGATCTTCAATAACTTAGCATTGATTACTTAGACTACTTTCCTACTGCAACTGCACATCCTGCACACAACGGAAGCCCGTATGGTTAGATCCAGAATCAGCATCTTTGCCCGCCCGCCGAGCCACCCTATAGCCACTGCAGTAACTATCATTGCATAGAAAGGAGCCGCCTTTGATCACGTAAGAATTTTGTCCATAGGGGTCCTCTAAGTTTCTAGACACTTTGGGGCCTACTGGATTTGTAGTGTTCTGCTGCCTGTTTAAAACTTTATAATAATCTGAGGCAAAGCGATCTGCACACCACTCCCAGACATTGCCGCCCATATCGTAGAGGCCATAGCCATTGGCAGGATAACTCTTGACAGGTGCTGTAGTGGCGTATCCATCTTTAAGTGTATTTTTATAAGGAAATATGCCTTGCCAGAAATTGGCTTTGTTGTTGGCCTCTGAAATAGGGTCGCTGCCCCAAGGATACTTGTTGCCGTCGTCACCTCCATTGGCTGCCCACTCCCACTCTGCCTCTGTGGGCAAGCGCTTATTTTGCCACTGACAATAGCGGACGGCATCTTCATACGCTATATGGACTACGGGATGATTACTGAGAGTAGAGATATCGCTATCTGGGCCACTCGGATGTTGCCAATCAGCGCCAATTGTCCACTCCCACCACAGATCGTACCGATCTAGATTAACAGGACCATCTGTTGGCTTAAAGACTAAGGCACCAGGTTGCAATAGGGAATCCGGCGGTGCAGGTGTTCCAGGGGGTACTTGTGTCTTGAGCACTTCCCAGTCGAGTTTTCGCTCGGCCACGGTTTCATATTTTGTCTCTTCGACAAACTCCCGAAACTGATCATTTGTGACTTCTGTGACATCCATATAAAAAGCGGACACAGTTACTTGATGTCTAGGCAATTCATTTTTATCAGCCTGATCCGTTTTACCACCCTGCTGATATGTCCCCTCCGGTATGTACACCATACCTTTAGGCGACTCAACTACCAGACTTCCCTTTCTAGCCACAGAAGGCCGCTCAGAATTACAAGCCAAGAGACTGATAAGAATAATAAAGTATAAAAATGTTTTTGCCATAACACTAAGATAAGAGCATCTCATTGATCTGACTAGAGACTGTATATTTGCAAAGAAAAGCAATAGAATGAAAGAAGCATATATAGTAGACGGTGTCAGGACTGCATTTGGAAAATTCAGAGGAACTTTAGCCTCAACCAGAACTGATGATCTCTTAGCACATGTCATCAAAGGACTTGTAGCCAAACAGCCTTCTATTCCTCTCGGCGCTTATGAAGATGTGATCATTGGCTGCGCTAACCAAGCTGGGGAGGACAATCGAAATGTGGCAAGAATGGGATTGCTGTTAGCTGGCCTCCCTTGGTCTGTGCCAGGTGAAACGATCAACAGATTATGCGCTTCTGGTATGTCCGCTATCGTCCACGCCAATAGAGCCATCAAAGCCGGAGATGCGGACCTCATCATCAGTGGTGGTATCGAGCATATGACCCGTGGCCCACTAGCTATGTCTAAATCAGCTAGAGCCTTTGGTGGAGATATGAAAGTCTATGATACAAGTTTCGGTTGGCGCTTTGTCAATCCCCGTATGGAAGAGCTCTATGGAACAGAGGCGATGGGTAATACAGCGGAGAATCTTGCAGAAAAATTCAAGATAAGTAGAGAAGATCAAGATGCTTTTGCAATGTGGTCTCAACAAAAAGCAGCTAAAGCGAGAGAAAGTGGCAGACTCGCTAAAGAGATTATACCCATTTCAATTCCAAGAAGAAAACAAGATGCCTTAGTATTTGATCAAGACGAGTTTATCCGACCAGACACTTCTATGGAGGCACTGGCCAAGCTAAGAACAGTCTTCAAAAAAGATGGTAGCGTCACCGCAGGTAATGCAAGCGGTCTCAATGATGGTTCTGCTGCAGTCATCATTGCCTCGGAAACAGCGATCAAGGAGTACAATCTCAAACCACTCGCGAGAATCGTCAGCTCAGCAGTCGTTGGTGTTGAGCCGCGAATAATGGGCATAGGTCCTGTCTATGCATCTAAAAAGGCGCTGAAAAAAGCAGGTCTAACTTTGGATGATATGGGAGTTATAGAATTAAACGAAGCCTTTTCTGCTCAAAGTTTGGCTTGCACACGTGAGTTGGGTCTAGATGATAGAGATCCCCGAGTTAATCCCAATGGAGGTGCTATAGCTATCGGCCACCCGCTAGGAGTTTCTGGCACTAGAATTTCCCACAGTCTCGCTATAGAATTACACGAGCAAGACAAACAATATGGACTGGCAACGATGTGTATCGGTGTAGGACAAGGCTATGCTATGGTTATAGAAAAGGTCTAATTCCACCTTTATCAGCCTAGCTGATCCATGAAGCGTTCGGCTTGCATAGAGAGTATACGTTTGTTATACTCTTTTAGACTCCCTGCATAGCTCGTATACTCTTGCACAGACATTAATCCTATAATCATTCCGATAAGTTGATTTTTAAAGCGCGGTTGATTACAGATGGTTTTAATATGTGCGACTAGCTTAGCTCTATCAGAAACTTCGGGAGAAAAATGTGGTTGAGATTTAAGTAGAGCAAGAGTAAGGTTGTTTTGAAATTTTAAAATGGGTCTTAGAACTTCATTTTGAAATATCTCTACAGATTTAAGTTGAGCCTCTTGAGAGAGAGTTGTGAGCGAAGGCCTTAGCGCAAGCAATTGGGATTCTCTATTCATATTCATTTAAATAATCCCGATACAAAATAGTTTTCACGACCTACATAAAAATCAACGAAGTCGCCTAGCCTTTATCTCCAGATACTTGTTAATAACATTGACGGACAAATTTTGAGGTTTCGTCAAAATTGTCTGAATACCATTGCCGATAAGCTCCTCTTTGATACGCTGTTTCTCAATAATAGCACGTTGTGCAAAAGTCTTGAGATAAATATCAGACTTCGTAGCGCAATCCATTTCACTAGTTTCAGTCAAGGTTGTATTGATAAAAATAATTACAACTACTAGATGACGCTTGTTCATCAATCTGAGATATGGCAATTGCCGATGCAGATCATAAGGCGTTTCAAAATTTGTAAAAAAGAGCCAAATGCTTCTACGAGTTAGATTATGTCTTGTAAAATGCAGCAACAACTCAAAATTAGATTCCTTAAATCCTGTAGTCTCTTTATAAAGTGCAGCAGATATCTTTTCTAATTGGCCCTTCTTAGCAGAGGCCTTGACAGTTGTGCCTATAATTTCAGAAAAAGATACTAGGCCTGCATAATCATACTTTTTCAAAATAATATTAGAAAGCGATAATATAGAATTTATAGAGTAATCCAATAACGTCATACCATCAAAGGGCATTTTCATTGATCGACCTTTGTCAAGAACACAATAAACTTCCTGATGCCTAGAGTCTTGATATTGATCTACCATCAATTCATTGGTTCTAGAAGTTGCTTTCCAATTAATTGATTTTATGTTATCCCCTTGCACATAAGGTCGGATATGTTCGAACTCATCATTTTGTCCAACGGATCTTATTTTCCTAATCCCGGAGAGTGAAGCTGTTTGAGAAAAGACTTCTAGTTCGTGTTTCTTCATTTGCTTAATGCTCGGCACAACACGTGTCATAATTTCTTTGTCTACAGTGATACGTCTTTGGGTAAAATAAAATGGACCTGTAGAATAAATCAGATGGAGATTTCCAAACTTATACTCTCCGCGTTCATAAGGACGAACAGCATTAATAAACTTTCTATTCTCTCCTTTTCTGAGATTTATATATTTCACTGCTTTCCGGAATTGAAACTGGCATGGCAGCTCATCATACAACTCCACCTCTAGGTCGAGATCTGAATCATTACCAACTGAATATTCAATGTCCTCACCATCAGAGAGTGACAATTGGAGAGGCACTACTCGATCTACTGACAATTGATGTCGAATTGAAAATAATCTATACCAGTCTATAACAGCCAAAACAAAAAACAAAAACAAAAGTAACTGCGCAGCCTTAAATAAAACAGGAAAAGCATATGCCACTACAAACAACAATATGCACAGTGCCAACACTATAAAGAAATTTCTATTTAGAAATATTGATCGCATCTATCGAGGCACTTCTTTACTCTTGATAATTTCAGCAACTACACTATGACTTGTCTGCCCTTCCATCTCTGCATCTGGCGTGAGGATTAGTCTGTGATTAAGCACATGAGGTGCAACATATTGGATGTCTTCTGGAATAACAAAATTTCGCCCAGCCATAAGGGCTACTACCTTACTCGTTCTCATCAGTGCTAGAGAAGCACGAGGAGAAGCTCCGAGATATACCTTGCTGTGTTCCCGTGTAGCACCGACTAAGTCCGCGATGTATGAGATAATATCATCCTTGATATAAATCTTAGTCATCGCATCCTTTAGTGCTTGAAGGTCTACCTTCGTCAGCATAGCTGACAATACAGAAGTATCTGGCGGACCACTGACATCTTTAAATCTATTAAGGATAGCTATCTCATCCTTTCGGTTTGGATATTCAAGAATTATTTTCATAAGAAATCTGTCTAGCTGCGCCTCTGGCAATCTATACGTGCCTTCTTGCTCTATAGGATTCTGAGTAGCGATGACTACAAAGGGATCCTCGAGTTGATAATGCTTCCCATCATAAGAAATTTGCTTTTCCTCCATAACCTCAAAGAGTGCAGATTGCGTTTTGGCTGGTGCTCTGTTGATCTCATCTATGAGAATCATATTATTGAAGATCGGTCCCTTTTTAAATACAAATTCTGCCTCCTTCATATTAAACAAAGAAGTACCAATGATATCTGTAGGCATAAGATCAGGGGTAAACTGTATCCTAGAAAACTCAGCGTCAATCGTCTTGGCCACTGACTTAGCAGCAAGAGTTTTGGCAATACCAGGGACTCCTTCTAGCAATATATGCCCATCAGAAAGGATGCAAATTAAAATCAACTCAAGCATCTCTTCTTGACCAATGATTATTTTGCCACACTCTTCTAATACAGAATCTATTTTTCGCTGTAAATGTGCGAAGTCGCTTGAGCCGACTGTAGGATCTGGTGTTACACCCAGGTCATCAGATGGATCGGGAGGCTTCGGTAAAAAATCGTCTAATATATCTGACATTACATACGGTTTTTATCAAATGAATTAATATCGCTATACAATCGCATTAGCTGGTCATCATTAAAAGGATGTGTATCTGCAAGCTTTAATTGCCTGATGATGCTACTTATCTCCTCTAAGGGATACTTAGATTTCCGAGCTAATTTTTCTTCAAACATTGGGTCATCAATATTTAAGAAATAGGCGGACTTTACTTTGTAATAAAAGTTTCTACGCATATGTTTGATCAACTTGGCATTCTGATTTTGTGTCATAAAAAGGCTACTAGCAGTCTCTACATAATCGAGACTTGTATTTTTTGACAACTCTTCGATAGGAACCTCCTTCTGTTTTCTCTTTGAAGAAAAGAGAACATACACCAATCCAGACAATAGTGTTAGATAATACGCATATTTCAATGGAGGCTGCGCTAAGACATATTGCAGCACAGAATCTTTACTGGCCCCTACTCTGAGATATGTATTTTTAAACTGATGCACAACGACCTTCTCACTACTAAACAGATCAAAGGTCTCTCCAAAATTCTGCAAATATGCTCCACTCATAGCACTCTTATTCTGAAACAGCATAGGAGCAGAATGCAAATAAACTTTGAAGTCATTTACTTTTCCAACTTGAAATAAGACGTAATCATCATTTCTAGTGAGCAATGGCTCAAAATTCCCTAGGGTATCGTTTTCAAAATGATATATGCTTGAATATGGCACTAAAGAACTTTCAGATAAATAAGGCTCATAAATCAAAGTATCTTCACCAATCCAATTCAAATTAAAAACAGTATCGTGCTCATAAAAGCCCAAGCCTGTAGACAAATTCTTATAACCGTCTACTTCATACTCGTTGGCGATCAATAAGATTTCATTACCCTTAGCGGCAAGCAGTGCCAACTCACTCTGTAATACAGAATCTAATACAATAGTCTTATCAACAACAACTAACAAAGAACCAGACTGCTCATTGAGATATGAAAAGTCATCCTCTTTATAATGTGTGACATTCTCCCCTCCATAGTGCTGTTCCAACATCCCATAAAACAATTGCAACCCACCCAAATCCTTTGATTCAATATTATAGCTATTGCGATCCTCAACCTTGGGTACATCCTTAATCTCAAAAAGGATTGCCATCAACACGACAATCAGTAAGAGACTAGCGAGTATGATCTTAAGATATCTTTTCAATTCAATGTATTAAAAAAGCTCAAAAATCTCTGATCGTATAATCTAAATTCTTGGATATCCATATCCACATCTCCGTACCAAGTTTGTTCAAATATTGTAGCCAACTCCCGAAACGACCGCTTCATCTCTCTATCTTTAATCTCGCGTGTGTAATCACGATTGGTCTTTTCCCTCTCCCACTCTATATGCTCTGCTTCATTCAAGAGCTGCAAACACTTAATAAACTGCATCCTGATCGCCAATCGATAGTCTCCAGATGCCACTGCGGCCTTATAAGCTGCATCAGCAGCTACATTTTCTATGTCTTCAATTTCTTCCAAGTCAAGCTCATCGACATCGATCTTCTTATCCAACTGCACGTTAGAAAAAATCATATAAATAATGAGTACAATCAAGAATCCCATTAACCCATATGCCAACAAATGCAACAGTGCCGCACCTGCACCCGAGGAAGTTTGTACCTCCTTCTCTTCAACTTCTATATCTTTGGGTATAAACTTGTCACGTATCCTCAGTGCCTTCTTCGTCTCATTGTACCCCAACTCGTTGACTAAGGTGTCAAACTCTCTCTCAGAAATATGCCTTTTCTGACTCCCTAGCTCGAAAGAAGTTAGAAACATAACCGCGAAAAGAAACACTAAATATCGGGCTATCATTTATGTAATTGATAAACTTCTTTTACGGATCCAAATTCCTTAAGTCTATCCTTAAGATCCACACCACCAGATAGGCTTGCTGATGCACCATATCTATAGACATAGACATAAAATAAAAACGGAATGGAACAGAAGTAAATAACAAACCCTACTAGATTGGTGACAAATATTTTATCAGCATAACTGTTATCAAATATGTTATGCCAACCCACGAAATCAATAATTATAGAAAACAAGGGAGAATTAGAAGCCAAGCCTAGTAATGAAACAAAACCTACAGCAAACAATGTCACCGCCAAGAAATCAAACCAATACTTAAAACTAAAAATAAACTTCTGCCTTATTAGACTAAAAGTTATTGGTTGACTTTGCACTATTTCTTCTAACAGGATAAAAAGAAAGTGCAATGGAACAAACAGAAATAGTAAGTACAAATAATTATTCTCACCATAGAAATACCCAAGACTAAACAAGATTGTCACTGGTAATATTTTTAAGAAATATTGTTTTAGACCCCTTAAGTATTCATAGCTATTTATCACTTTGTTTTGAGACTTTAGTATCAACCAAACAAATAAGAAAGTTGTCAAAACGATCAAACTTATACCGAATGGCCAAGCACCCGACTCAAAACTAGAAAAGCTTATATTCTCAGACAAGCCAATTTTAGACACTATTCTAAATTTCAGAAAGAGATAACTGACTGCACACATAGTTAGAAATGCTGGCAAAAGCATCTGAGATAAGAAAGAACCGAATAATGACCTTAGTTCTGCAAAAGCACCAGCAAGCACTTTACTGAAGTCATTATAAGCATACTTATCTACTTCTAGACTTTCAACTTTAACTGGATTCTCGTAGAGTCTATCTGTTTGTAATGAGCCATTGCGAGCACAATAAAAAGGATAAAAAACAAATACACCTAGTATCAGAAATAAAGAAACCAAAATAATAAGTACCTTAATAATCGTTGGCATTTCTGTCAATCGTGTCACAAAGGACTCCAAAAATCCAGCTATCACAAACAGAGGCATAATTGCAAGTATAACACGCAGCGCTCGCTTAGCAGACAACAGCAAAGAGGCGTTCCGCGAGTAGGACCTAGGAAACATCAATCCATTGCCCAGTATGATGCCAGCAGCTCCAGCAAGAATAATAGAGGAAATCTCTATAGTCCCATGAATCCATATTGTCAAGAAGGATGTTAGAAAAAGACCTTTCTTATAAAAGTAGTACTGAAAAGCACCGACCATTATACCATTAGACAAGAGTATGACAACTGTACCGATACTACTCAGCAATCCCATGACGAAGCAAAGAAAAGAGACCCGAATGTTATTAGTCGTGATGTGCATAAACATACTACCTTGATCCATATCTTTATACACAGCCATCGGATCGCCTTTATTGATGTTTTCATCAGTCATAGCGACATATTCATCTCCCAAGACGACATTGGCAAAGTCATCGACGTGTGCACTGGAGACGATACCAATCAGTACGGCCATAACAAATACTATAAAGGAAACATAAAAGGCTTTACGTGATCTATAAATTTCTGCAGGCAATTCGGTTTTATAAAAATCAATCACTGCCGTAAGTTGGAACCGTTTTCTTTTTTTAACCAGCGTATTGAGTACTCCTTGCGTCAGATTGTTTAGATAAACTCTGATGGACCGATTAGGATAGTAGGTTCTAGCATAAGCCAAATCACCTGAAACCTTCTCAAATAAATGCAACAACTTATCTGCATCTTTCTGGGGCTTCTTGAGTAAGTCTTCAAGTTGATGCCAGTCGGCTTCGTTATTAGCTATAAAAGTTGATTCCTTCACTGCGTTCTACAATCCTACATAAATTACACTTAAGCAATATATAGAATTGTCTGACCATCTTGTGTGCATATTTTGCTATATATTGAGCCTAGATGAGCAAACTAGACCTCACAACCTCACACAACATAGTCGTAACAGTAGAACTGGCTGATGCTCCGCAACGAGCGCTGGCCACAATTATAGATCTGGTTGTTGTCGGTATCTATTGTCTTATAGCTTCGATTGTATCAAGTGGTAGTACAACTATTTCTTCTTTATTAATGATGCCTGTCCTCCTTTGCTACCACTTACTCTTTGAATATCTCAATGAAGGTCAATCCCTAGGAAAGAAAGCCTTAAAACTCAAAGTCATCTCCCTTTCTGGTGAGCGACCTGCTCTCTTAGACTTGGTGATGCGATGGATGTTTAGGTTGCTAGATATAACAGGGAGCCTCGGGATACTCGCTTGCATTTTTGTCAGTTCCTCTAAAAAGAAACAGCGGATAGGCGATATCCTGGGCAACACGGCTGTCGTCCGCATTCAGAATGAAGACAACTTTATCTCGCTGAGCTCCATCAAAAATATATCCGACGAAAACTATACCGTCTCCTACCCGCAGATCGTAAGGTATGATGATCAAGATATGCTCTTAGTCAAGCAAGCCTTAACGCGACATCAAAAGCGAGCCACAGAAGATAATAGGCAGCTTATTCTCGACCTCTACGCCAAGATAACCAAGGAGCTAAAAATCAAGCTACCTCCTGGAGAAGACAAAAGAAAATTTTTAAAAAAGGCGTTAAATGATTATGTTGTGATGACTAGATAAAAAAAATTTAACATCCTTTTACAAACGAACTATCATTATGGAAGAAAATTTACTTGACGACAAATATGACAGTGGAACAATTGTTATTGAGGCTGCCATAAAAGAACACCTAAGAGTTGCAGCAAAATGGGCCAAATTTCTTGCTATCGTGACTTTCATTTTTGCTGCCCTTATTGTTATCGCTGCTATTTCTATGATAGGTTTTGGCTCTTCATTTGGTAACGAGCTAGACTACTTACCAGGTGGAATGGGTCTAATAGGTTTTATATATTTAGTCTTTGCAGGTATATATTTGATTCCGGCTATATCGAAGTACAAGTTTTCTAACAATGTAAAAGCTGCTATAGCTTCTAACAATCAGCAACAGATGATAGAATCTATGAGAAATCTAAGATCTATTTTTTCCTTCTATGGTATTCTGTCAGCAATCTTTATTGGATTTTATGCCTTAATATTTCTGATAGCTATTCTGGGGCTGGGATCAAAATTACTTCCATTCTAACGCTGTCTACCCGCCGCAATCCAACCCAATATGGCCATCGGTATATAAGCGAAGCCCAGGTCTGTTATCTTAAACCATAATGGACCGCCGACCATAGAGATCATACTGATACCACCCATCAGAAATATAAAGCCGATGACTAAGGCCAATTCCCGCTTAAGGGTAGCTGCTATCTTAGCACAAACAAAAGCCCCTGCCAAGGTCCCTAAGGCGTGAGCCAAAAAAGGAAATATGTAGTGTTGAGGTTGCAATAGATGCATCCCTGCTTTTAATCCCTCAGGTGTTGTCTGATCCATTCCCTCAGGAGGAGGAATAACCGAAGGGCCTATACTTATTAAGCCCATATTGACTATAGCCCCTATGATGAATCCACCTAACAGTGCTAAGACATTCTTCATTAAGTCTACTCCTTGTGTTGACATTGCTTTTTGTTTATTGAGTTTAGCCAACTAAATTAATACACTCCAAACAAAGGGGCACCCTCATCTCATGTCTCTACTTTTCCACATCCTACATTTGCCGTCATATTATTTAGACAAAATCAAAATAAAGGCATTTCTTTGTCTCAAGAGAGTTCCTATGGCGCCATCAATCCTTAAAACTGACGAAAGAGCAATGATCACCTATATCAATGGAGATCGCGAGTTCAAAGCCTACTTGCTCCACAATGGGCTGACTATAGGGTCGGTTATTTATAAAAACTACAGCCCTAGATATGCTTCTCTTACCTCTATCACAGTCAATGGTCGGATGATTTCCTTAAGGCAAACTGATTTCAATAAAATAGACTGGGTACGGATCTAGATGAAAGGCAAAGACATATTTCTCGTAGGCAAACCTAACTCGGGCAAAACCAGCTTATTTAATCGGCTTACTGGTATGAATCAGAAGGTCGGCAACTTTGCTGGGGTTACAGTAGATATAACCACGGGCACTTGCAAAGGACAACAATTGTCAGATCTACCAGGCCTCAGGTCTCTAAGGTCTATGACCCCAGAAGAAAAGATAAGCCGAGATCTCATTCTCAGCAATCCAGACGCTTCCATTCTCTTTGTAGCTAGCGGCACCAACCTGAGTGATGACTTATTGCTTTTCTCAGAAATTGCAGACTTACAAGTCCCTATGATTCTTGCGATTAACTTCAAGGATGAGCTAAGCAAGAATCATATCAACATCAATATCCACCAAATAAAAGATCTAGTCGGCTGCCCAGTCCTCCTTATAAATGCAAAAGATGGTAGTGGGTTGGATGAGCTGAAGCACTTTATCGAGAAAAGTGCCCATAAAGTACCTTCCTCATTTTGCCGCTCCCTATACGAAGAAGTATCGGACCAAGGTGTAGAAAATACATATCGGCGGTCTATGACTGACAAGACCTTGCCGGTAGATATAGAGCTTCATGAGTCGGAATTTCTCAAGCGTCAAAAAATTATTAGTTCAGTTATCAGAACTGCTGTCACCAAAGAAGAAGATAGCGAACATCTGAGAACTTCGAAAAAATGGGATAAAATCCTATTGCATCCTATATGGGGGCTCTTCATTTTTTTAGCGGTTATGTATCTAGTTTTTCAGGCCGTATTTGCATTTTCTGGCATACCTATGGACTGGATCGATGGTGCTATGTCGAGCCTAAGTGGCTGGGCTGGGGAGACTATTCCTGATGGCTGGTTCCAGAGCTTAGTTGCTGATGCCATTATACCGGGTATCGGCGGTGTAGTTATATTTATTCCTCAGATTGCCATTTTGTTTTTTCTCCTCGGGGTGTTAGAGCATACAGGGTATCTATCTCGCATCTCTTATATCTCCGATAATTTCCTCAGACGATTTGGACTGAGTGGGAAAAGTATAATCCCATTGATGTCGAGCTGGGCTTGTGCAATCCCTGCTATAATGAGCACGCGGATACTCGATGACCCTAAGGAGCGAATGGCTGTGATTATGGCGTCTCCGTTGATGACCTGCAGTGCAAGACTGCCAGTATACACTATATTGATATCTGTCATTTTTCCACAGGAAGGGGGCTTCTTTGGAGCACAAGGATTGATGTTGCTAGGACTATATCTGTTAGGAGTGGTGGCAACACTGGTCGTCGCCTGGTTTGTCTCCAGGAGATCCAAGATTAGAGGTAACCAATATTGGTCTCTAGAGCTGCCCGTCTATCGTATGCCCAACTGGCGTAACATATGGACGACGGTCTATCAAAAGACCAAGTCTTTCGTCATAGAGGCGGGTAAAGTAATCTTTGCTATATCTATACTATTGTGGCTTCTAGCCTCTTTTAGTCCAAAGAGTCAGCAGTATAAGGAACAGGCCTTTGCAGAATATAAAGCCACAACAAGCGACGCTACCCCAATGACTGAGGAAGCCTTTGATGTGGAATACTCCTATCTCGGATATCTTGGCAAGGGCATAGAACCGATTATCGAGCCACTTGGTTATGATTGGAAAATCGGTATTGCACTCATTAGCTCGTTTGCAGCTAGGGAAGTCTTTGTTGGTACTATTTCTACAGTCTACAGCATCGGCTCTGAAGAAGATGCGACTATCGTAGAAAGACTCAGAAATGAAATCAACTTGGACACAGGAGGCCCTAGATATACGGTAGCTACTGGCATCTCCCTCCTACTCTTCTACGTATTTGCCTTACAGTGTATGAGCACCTTGGCCATTGTCAAAAAAGAAACTGGTCAGTGGAAATATGCACTGTGGCAGTTTGTCCTCTTTTTTGTATTGGCCTATGTCTTTGCCTTGGGTGCTTTTCAGCTGCTCA
>CALBWK010000163.1 GCA_937969415.1 uncultured Saprospiraceae bacterium
ACTTGAACAGTCAAGATATCAGATGCGACATTTATAGTAAAGCAATTAATGAAGATGGCAGTTATGGCCAAGCTAGAAAACTCCCCTCTTCTATAAACAACCCTGATTACACTAGTACACAACCGCATATAACGACTAACTTAGTAACTGGCGAAGAAACCCTATACTTCGTGTCAGATAGACCTGGAGGTAAAGGAAAACTAGATTTGTGGTATGCCATTGCTAAAGACGACAACTTTAGTGAGCCAGAAAATATAGCTGTATTGAATACGGCAGAAGATGAAGTATCGCCCTTCTTTCACTCGGCAACAAATACACTTTACTTCAGTTCTAATGGTTATATGGGTATGGGCGGATTGGACATCCACAAAGCCTATCTAGATGGCAAAACATTTACAGTTGCTGAAAACCTTAAGGCACCTACTAACACAAGTTACAATGACTTGTACTACAGCTTAAATGAGGAAGGCACGAAGGGCTATTTCTCTTCCAACAGAATAGGTTCATTATACCTTGAAGATAGTTACGAAGCTTGTTGTTACGATATTTACAGAGCTGACATCGAGGAAGTTTTTGTAAATCTAAAGACATTAGTTATTAATGAATTATCAAATGAAAATCTTCTCGGCAGCAGAGTTAGAATTTATGATTTGATAACGGGAGAGCTATTGTTTGACAATTTAAATGAGCTAACTAATGAGCACGACTTCAAGTTGAAGTGTGGTCGAGAGTATAACATCATTACAGATAGAGATGGATACGAATCTGATACGACTTCTATTAGTTTGAAAGACTGCAGAGACTTGGAAGACATTACCAAGAAAATTTACTTAACACCAGCAGAAATCCAGTTGGATGTTTTGACCTTTTTAAATCCGGGTGCAGAGCCTCTTAATGGTGCTACTGTTACCTTATATGACTTATCAAATCCTGATAGTGATCCAATTGTGATTACAGAAGACAACAAGCATCTTTTCAATTTTAATATCCTTGGTGGTAGGGAATATAAGATAGTTGCTTCTAGACCAGGGTATGAAACGCAGACCTTGACCTTTACAGCCTTAGATAGTGTAGATGGAAAAATCACCAAGAAAATCTACTTTGAAAAAGGAAGATTTGATCTCAATGAATATCTACCAGTCATTGTCTACTTTGACAACGATAGACCAGATAGAAGAAGCAGAAAGCTCTACACAAATCAGAGCTATACAGATACTTATTATCCGTACATAGAAAGAAAAGAGACTTTTAAAACTGAATATGGTAAAACTCTCAATAGTGACAAGAGAGTAACTGCTCAAAATGATCTAGAGTATTTCTTTCAAAATGATGTAAAGATTGGCTTTGAAAGACTTCAGTTGTTTGTGAGTAAGCTATCCGATAGATTGGCTGCTGGCGACAACATAGAAATATCTCTTAAAGGATTTGCTAGTCCTAGAGCAGCTAACAAATATAATCTTGCGTTAGGGCAGAGAAGGATATGGACAATAAAGAACGAGATAAAGCAATATGCAGGTGGTCAATTGAAAAAGTATATTGATTCTGGGCAGCTTAAAGTTTCAGAAATATCTTTCGGTGAAGAAATTGCTCCGGGTGGTATTTCTGACTCGTACAATAATACAAGACTATCAGTATACAGTGTAGAAGCTTCCAAACAAAGGAAAGCAGAGATCGTGAGAATTAGAGTTTTAAATTAATTAGACACAAGTAATTTTTGGATTATGAATATTCTGAAAATAAAATATATCCTTTCTTCATTGACAGCAATTATGTTGTTGATGACAGGTTCATTGTCGGCGACTCACCTGGTCGGTGGTCAGTTGTCTTACAGATGCCTAGGCAACAATCAATATGAAGTCACACTTGTCGTCAGACGTGACTGCATTAATGGAGCTGGTGATGCTCCTTTTGATGATCCTGCCACTGTAGGTATCTTTGATGGCTTTGGCTTTCTACAAATTGCTATTGGAGAAAATGGTCAATTGGAGATGCCACTGACTAACGTAACAGTAATTGAAAACTCACTTAGTGCTGATTGTAGGCTTAATCCTGATGACGGTCTGCTGTGTGTAGAAGAAGCCGTTTATACTGGTACAATCACCTTACCTCCCAATAAGACAGGCTACACTCTAGCTTATCAACGATGCTGTAGAAATGTAATATTGGATAATATAAATGATCCCTTGTCGACTGGGGTAACTTATTTTAGTCATGTTACGCCTCTAGCATTGCAAGAGTGTAACAGTCAACCAGTTTTTGATGAATTTCCAGTGATATATGTCTGTGCTGGGGAGAAGTTTACTTTCAATCACACTGCAGTAGATCCTGATGGTGATGAACTAAGATACAGATTCTGTATCCCATCAGCTGGAGCAACGTTAAATAATCCTAATCCCCAGGTGCCTAGCACCCCGCCTTTCCCCACAGTAAGTTGGGCAAACGGATTTAGCGAGAATGACGTTTTTGGTCCTGGTGGAACTATGACTATTGACGAAAGCACTGGTATGACTATGGGCACACCAGAAATGATAGGTACTTACCTTGTTGGTGTCTGTGTAGATGAATTTAGAAATGGAGAGCTCATCAGCACAACCAGAAGAGATTTCGAATATAATGTAGTGGCTTGTTCACCACCTATTGTGATAGATTGTGAGTTGAGAGGTAATGATTGTGATGGAGACAATACCATCTCATTCCTCAACAGAACGACTGGAGCAGATAGCTATATGTGGTATTTTGATTATCCAAATACTGACCCCTCCACAACTTCTACAGTACCAAGCCCGACCCATACTTATCCAGGTCCAGGAAAGTACACTATTAGAAAAGAAGCGATTAGAGATTTTGATGGATGTAGCATATTCGAAGAGTTTGTTGTTAGTACAGGTCCTTCAATGTTAGAGCCTGATTTTACGGCTGAGTTCCTTTCTTGTGATGGACAAAACCTTGTAGGTCTTACTGACTTGTCTTTGGATCCTACAGGAATATCTTGTGCTGTTGCATGGGAATGGAGTATAAACCTTAATGGCAGTCAAATTATATTGATAGAAGGTAATCCAGCCACTTTTGATGCAGGTACAGCTACTACTGCGGAGATAACGCTAAACGTTACTAGTTCTTCTGGTTGTATCAACACCATTACAAGAACAATCGACCTAACAGACTTATTTCCTTCTTCATCTATCGAGACTATTCTACTGGATTGTAATAATGGATTTAATCTACAATTGCTCAATACAAGTAACTCAAGTTTTGCTAATCTAACTGGAACTACTTGGACTATTACTCAAGGTGGTTCCACAACGAATCCTACCGGAAACCCTATTACAATCAACACCCAAGGTGGTGACATTTCAGTTACAGTTGCTAGCGTCTACGACAACGGTTGTGAGTCAGAACTTACAACAGTACTTGACGAAAGCCAATACCAACCTGTCATAGATATTATAAATAGTGGTGGAGATGGTTCTTGTGTAAGCAGTGCTGTATATACTTTCAGTCCAAGCATCTCAGGAGTTATGGTGGCAGCACCTATAACAAGTTATCTGTGGACCGATACGAATGGAAATACCTTCAATACTGAAAATATAGATATAGAATTGGCCCCAGGAGAAACAATAGGATTAGAACTTGTCGTAACCTACGGAAACGGGTGTGTATTCTCTTCTAACGATAATAATTCAATAGGCGGACCATTTACATTTACGGCAGCGATTGCTCCACAACTGACCATTACACCAGAGGTGGATTGTAATACTACAGGCGCTTCAACAAATGTTGTCCTTACAGATAATACGATCATCAATTCTGCGATAACATCTCAGACTTGGACAATCAATGGCGTTCCTCAGACAGCTAGTTCTTCATTGAGTTTCCCTGTTGGAACTGCTGATGTTGTAGTAACCTATAACGTTACTTACGCTAACGGATGTACTGCCTCTTACTCAGAGACTTTCAATAGAAATACATTGATCCCAACAGATCAAGATGCTGCTGCTATAAACAGTGATATTATAAGCTGTAATGGTGACGAAATAACAATTTCTATCAGCGGAGGAGCAAATTCTGCAAACTTTACAGAAACCTGGGTCATCAATGGTATGACATTTAATACGAGTCCAGTGACTATCACAGTCGGACTCAATGATCAAGTTGACATTCAGCACACTTTGGTTTCTTCAGTGGGCTGCGAGAATAGCGCACAGGATTTTTACCTTGCTGAGTCTCTAATACCAGCTATTGTCATTACTAGTGACCTTGGTAGCATTGATTGCATAGATCCTAATGGTCAAGTTATTAATCTTTCATCTGGAGTGATGGGTACAAGTTATGCTTGGATTATAGATGGTGTAGCGTTTAACACTGCTAACCCACAAATAACTGTAGTACCGGGTCAAACAGTGAATGCCTCGGTAGAAGTTATATTACCAACAGGTTGTAGTACTTCTGGAAGCACATCATTTACTGCAACAAACAATACTGGTGGAGGACCAGTTACTATAACTAATAACAGAGGAACAGAGACACCTTGTGTAGGTTCTAATGGAGAAACTCTTGTTATCACAGCTAACGGAACAGGACAAATAAATAGTTATGATTGGACTTGTACAATAGATGGCAATGTCATTCCGACATCAGCTGATCAATCTATTTCTGTTAGTGTCCAACCAGGTCAACAATTGATATGTACAGTTAATGTTACTTATGACAATGGTTGTACGGCAACCGCGACGACCCAAATAATTACACAGAGTTCTGATCAAGAATTAGATGTTGTGGAGACTGTTGATTGTACAGATCCATCAGCACCAAATATCACCTTGACTTATCAACAAAGTCTGGGTGGAGCCTCGGCAACGAATTTTACTTGGGATGTCAATGGCGAAATCTCGAATGATGCGAGTGTAACCTTCCCGCTCAGTGCAATGACAGGCGTCGTTAATGTCTCTCTTACAGTAGAATTTGATAACGGTTGTACGAGTACATTTACGGACAGCTATGACCCAAGTTTATTAACGCCAAATCTAGATTATACCGCAACACCTATAGAGTGTATGGATGGTCAGATTTTATATGAGTTTATGCTGAATGATGGAGAGCTGTTATGTATCAGCTTGACTTCTCTTGTATGGACGATCAATGGAGAAATGTATACTGGAAATCCGGTTCAAGTGTGGCTTCCTGCAAATACCATAATCGATGACATTAGTGTTATAGCAACATATTCTGACGGCTCTATCTTCGGAGAGGGTATAACTCTACCACCACTCAATACAGGAGATGGTATTACCAATGACAACATTGCCGTTATGCAGGTAGCTTCTGGAGGAACTGCAGAATGTAATGGAGATGTCGAATTAGAAGTCGTCAATCCTGATGATGATCTGACCTATGAGTGGACAGATGCTAATGGTAATCCTATAGCCATAGGCCCTTCCATAATGACTAATACTGGAATCGCAGGAGATACAATAAACGTAAACTACTTTGATAATCCGAACTGTATCATCGGAACAGGTACCATAATAATTGAAGACATTTCGATAAGCTTAAGCATCGATTCTGTTTATGTCATCTGTCCAGGTGACACAACCAACATATACTGTATCACAAGTACCAACTTAGATCAAACGATCACATACAATTGGAAGCCAGCAGATCAACTTATAGATGGTGCTGATCAATCTTGTCCAACTATAGGTGTACCAGAAGATCAAACAGAGGATTTCAGTTTGATACTTTGTACAACAAATAACTTTGGCTGTGAGCGCTCAGATACAATAGATTTCATGATATCTACGCCTATTGAGGGAGCCTTTACTTTTGCTCCAGACTCTTGTGGATCATTGACGTATAATTTTATGGCACCAGACGGCGTATTTCTAGATGGATTGATGTGGGACTTTGGAGATGGTAATACTTCATCAGACCCTAACCCTACACATACCTATGGACAAGAAGGAGAATATACTGTAACCCTCGATAGCGATGGTGTTTGTCTTGGAGACATTCCTCCAGTTACCATAGCAGCACCAGCGTTTCCAATTCTAGACATTGCGATAGATACTCTAATTTATACTTTTGGTGATACAGTAGAGGTTACAGCCGTTACCAATGCAGATCCATCGACAATCAGTTGGTGTAATATGGATGGTGATATTGTAGGTATGGGTAATCCTCTAGTCTATATTCCGGAGACTGACCCAGAGACTGTCACAGCCAAGGTAGAAGATCAATTTGGTTGTACTAACCAAGCTGAAGTGGTGTTAATGAGTAACACATCTCTACCACCAGTTACAACAGATGCCCCTGAGGTCGCTTGTGTAGATGAGGAGTTCTTAGTATCTCTGAATATCGGGGATGCTGACCCTAATGATTTTGATTTTGAATGGGAGCCAGCTAATTGTATACTTGACGGTCAAGGTACACCTCAGATTAGTGCAGCTTCTTCAGAGACGAAAACATTCTCTGTTGTGATGACCAACATAGAGACAGGTCAAGACACGGCCATAGTGGTTGATATAGAAATAGAAAATATTCCAATCAGCATCTTTGCTGACAATGGTATACCCGGACAAGAAGGAGAGCCTACAGTATGTCAAGGAAGTGATATAAATCTTTCAGCTGAGCCATTTGATCCTGATTGCCAATACACTTGGAGTACTGGAGAGAGCGGAGAAACGATTTCAGTTTCACCAGATGAAAACACGTCCTATACGTTGTCTTGCATCTCAGCTAACGGATGTGAAACTTCAGCTAGTACTGATGTGGAAGTGACGCCACCTCAGTGTAATGAAGAAGATGTATTTGTACCAAATGCTTTCTCGCCAAATAATGACAACGTAAATGATAGACTCTATGTGAGAAGTAAGTTTATCAAAGAGATGGAATTCTTTGTAGTCGACAGATGGGGTGAAGAGGTATGGAGAACGACAGACCAAGACCAAGGCTGGGATGGACAGTTTGAAGGTGAAGCCTTAGCACCAGATGCTTATGCTTACTGTCTGATTGTCACTTGTGTCAATGATCAAACATATACTACGAGAGGGAATGTATCTATTCTCAAGTAATAGAAGCAGATAAAATAAAACGAAAAGGTCAAGCAAAATTCTGCTTGGCCTTTTTTTATGGGTTTTGTTAAGCCTCTACCTTTTCTGGCTTTAGCTGAGCTGTCATCTCTTTAGAAATAGCACCTTTTACTACTCTGACGAAAGTCTTTTGATCTATCTGTAAGTGAACGATGTTCTCTTCAATCTTATTGATACGGCCAATAATGCCGCTCGTCGTCACGACTTCTTTGCCTTTGACTAGTTCATTCTCAAAGGCGTCTTGATCTTTTCTACGCTTTTGGGCAGGTCTCATAAAGAAAAAGTACATAATCCCAAATACGAGAATATAGAATATCATTGTGATAGAACCGCCTCCTGGCGTAGATGCTTGTAGCAAAATCATAGGTCTTATTTAGGCCTCAAAAATACATTTCTAATGCAAAATAGAATCTATATTGACACATAATGGAGGATATGAATCAGAATTTAAGCACTCGAATCTTTCTGATCGGCTATATGGGAGCTGGAAAATCGACTATTGGAAAGGCTCTAGCCGAAACACTGTCCTACGACTTTCTGGATACTGACAAAGCCATAGAAGAGCTCAGTGGACAAAGTATTAGCGAGCTATTCCAAGAAAAGGGCGAGCCTCACTTTCGCAATGAAGAGAATAAGGTACTTAAGCTTGCCACAGAACTAGACAATATAGTGATCGCCACAGGAGGAGGGATGCCCATAGCAGCACCCAATATGGATATAATGAATAAATCGGGAACGACAGTCTTCATAAATACTGGCGTGACTACCTTAATTGATCGTATTTCTAAAAATAGCAACAGGCCTCTCCACACAAATAAAGACCACTTAGAAGCTGAGGTAAAAGCATTACACACAAAGAGATTACCTTTTTATAGTCAAGCGCATCTTACTGTATCTGGCGATGGCAAAGAAGAAGAGACCGTTAATCTTATTCGGCAGCAACTGCATCTTTTTGCGCAAAGAAGGCTTTCATAGTTCGTAGTGGATTGAAAATCGGCACACCATCTAGTTTGTCTGCGTTGTCATAAAGAAGCGTATAAACCTGATCAGTCGTAATTGATGGATCATAAAACTTCATTAAACCAATCAGACCACTCACAAATGGTGTTGCCATAGATGTGCCGCTATTGGATTCGTATCCATCACCCGGAATAGTAGAGTAGATGTTGACACCAGGAGCGGCTATGCCTCTTTTTAATCCAGTTACTGTATTAGAAAAGGCGGCCAATTGTCCATCAGGACCAGTAGCTGCAACTGTAATAACCCCTGGCGTATTAGCAGGACTATGTCGTCTAGCATCTCTACTAGAATTACCTGCAGCGGTCACAACGATAGCTCCTTTCGCAGTGGCATATTCTACTGCGGCTCTATAAGCAGCTTCTCTTTTGTCGTTTGTCATACCACCTAGACTCATTGAGATAACAGCATATCCTCGATCTGCTGCTTCTATAATACCGTCTATAATCATCTTTTGAGTACCGATGCCTCTATCACCTAACACTTTTATGCCTGTCACCTTGATGGGGGAGTCGACAGGTAGGAGTGAGGCGATACCAAGTTGATTACCTGTCACTGCTGCTGCTACTCCAGCACAATGCGTCCCGTGCCCTTTGATGTCTTTATCGTAAAGTTTTTTTGTCGTGATATAATTAGCTTTCAGATCTTCATGTGTAGACTCAACACCTGTATCTAGTATAGCGATTACTGTAGGTGAATTGCTGTTTAGAGTGGCGTTTCTATCTGCGACCAGTTTGTGATAATCCTCAAGCTTTAATGGCTTAGAAGACCACTGCTTATCCAGCTGTGCATCATTCAATATTCTTTTATTCTTTAGTGTGGGTAGTTGCTCAATAGAAACCAAGTCATTCATTTCGATATGCGATACACCGGCAAAGCTTCTGAGCTCATTCATTACTAGACCTACGTCTTCATTGTCCTTAACATTGATGCCCACATATTCATCTAATAGATAGCGCTGATCTTTAGGTGTAAACAAAGGGTAGGTGATCTCATAACCCTCTCGATTGCCCTCCAACCATTTTTGGAGATTCTCTTGGTTATCAAACTGCACCAGCAATTCTAGATCTGTGTCAATATTCAATGTTTGCGATGATGGATCGGAAGAAGGTAAAAAGTCAGCATAATGGTGTCCGAGTAAGGCAGTCAGTCCAAGGCCAGCCAATAGTATTTTGACAATAGTAAATCGAGTCAATAAGAAGCTCACGCCTATGCCGCCTATAATTAGCAGATCAAGGCTCATGTGCAATCTTTCAGATGGAAATAAGAAAAGATAACGACTTAACTCGAACACCAGCATCCCTAGAGCCACTAAATGGGCATATTTGTCCTTGACGAATAGCGCATAGATAATTAAGATTGTTGCTACTACCAGTAAACTTGTATGGAATGTAGGTGTTAGTGTCAAGTCCATTTATCGCTATTAATCAAACTTAATATAGGCAGGTTATCATTAAGATGCCCCTAAGTAGCGTCATACTTAGACAAAGAACCGTATTTTTGCGACGATAAACATTAAAGAGAAATTGAATATGTCAGATACTATCAGAAATTGCACGATTATAGGATCAGGTCCAGCAGGCTATACAGCAGCTATCTATGCAGCTAGAGCAGGTTTAAAGCCTCTATTGTATACAGGTAAAGAACCAGGAGGTCAGCTTATGATCACAACAGATGTAGAAAACTACCCAGGCTATCCTGATGGAAGGACAGGTCCTGAAATGATGATGGACTTCCAGAAACAAGCAGAGAGATTTAATACGGAAATTCGAGGTGAGATGATCACAGCCGTTGACTTTTCTGGACCAGTACATGTATTGACAACAGAATCTGGTGACATTATCCAAACACATACAGTGATTATATCCACTGGTGCTAGTGCTAAATGGCTAGGCTTAGAATCAGAACAACGACTTATGAATGTAGGTGTCTCAGCTTGTGCTGTCTGTGATGGCTTCTTTTACAAAGGACAAAAAGTGGCTGTTGTCGGAGCTGGTGATACTGCAGCTGAGGAAGCAACTTATCTCGCTAAGCTATGTCCAGAAGTGCACATGCTTGTTAGAAGAGATGAAATGCGAGCATCTAAGATTATGCAGAAAAGAGTAATGAATACCAAAAACATTACTGTCCACTGGAATACAGAGACTGTAGAGGTCTTAGGCCAAGACGCTGTTGAAGGCGTAAAGGTCATTAACAATAAAACCCAAGAAACTTCAGTACTGGATACAACTGGGTTCTTTGTAGCTATAGGTCATAAGCCAAATACAGGCATCTTTGACAAGTGGCTAGATATGGATGATGCAGGATACCTTATTACAAAGCCTGGCACTACAAAAACCAAAGTAGGTGGTGTATTTGCTTCTGGAGATGCTCAAGATAATGTCTACAGACAAGCCGTTACTGCTGCTGGTACCGGATGTATGGCTGCCCTAGACGCAGAGAGATATCTTGCAGAACATGAAATAGTATAAAACAACAAGACAAAACGAAACATATGTCTAAATTCAGAAAAGGAGTACTCCACGGTGATGAGGTGACAGCGCTCTTAGACCACGCAAATGATAACAACTATGCTATACCGGCAGTCAATGTTGTCGGTACAGATACTGTCAACGCTTGCTTAGAAACGGCAAGAGATATCAACTCTCCAATTATTATCCAATTCTCTAATGGAGGCGCTAGCTTCTTTGCAGGCAAGGGCCTCTCTAATGAGAATCAAAAAGCAGCAATACTCGGTGGAGTTTCAGGTGCTATGCATGTACACAATATGGCGGAGGCCTATGGTGTGAGTGTTATCCTTCATACAGATCATTGCGCTAAGAAACTATTGCCTTGGATAAGCGGACTCATAGATGAGAGTGAAAAGTATTATGAGAAGACTGGGCAGCCACTCTATTCATCTCATATGTTGGATTTGTCAGAGGAGACTATAGAAGAAAATCTAGATATCTGTGTAGAATACTTCAAGCGCATGGACAAACTGGGCATCACAATAGAAATGGAGCTTGGCGTTACAGGCGGAGAAGAAGATGGAGTAGATAACACTGACGTCGATAGCTCTAAGCTCTATACACAACCAGAAGAAGTTGCCTATGCATACGAGCGCTTAAGTAAGATCAGTGATCGCTTTACTGTCGCAGCTGCCTTTGGAAATGTACACGGCGTCTATAAGCCAGGTAATGTATCTCTACAGCCTATCATCTTAAAGAACTCTCAGGAGTATGTCAAAAAGAAATTTGGTCTGAGTAGTGATCAGCCGATAAAATTTGTCTTCCATGGTGGTTCTGGATCTAGCCAAGCAGAGATCAGGGAAGCCATCGATTATGGTGCCGTCAAAATGAACATTGATACAGATTTACAATGGGCATTCTGGGAAGGTGTAAGGGATTATTATGAGCCAAGAGTCGGTTTTATGCAGACACAGATCGGCAACCCAGAGGGTGAAGATAAGCCAAACAAGAATTCTTATGATCCTAGAAAATGGCTAAGAGAAGGGGAGTTGAGCTTTAAGAAAAGACTAGGAAGAGCTTTCGAAGATTTGAATTGTAAGAATCGTGCTGTCTAAAAAGCAAGCATAAAAAATACAAAAGCCTTGATCTTAGATCAGGGCTTTTTTTATGCTTTACTTAGGAGGGATAACGACGCCTAACTCTTGGGAGAGCATTCTTTTTTGACCTTGCATTTCCATAAATGCTTTGAGTAAAGTTTCCTTTGTCTCAGCATCTTCTTCACTCGAAATTCTTTCAGAGAGAATCTTAAGGACCTGAGTCAGCTTCTTCAACTTAAACATCAATATCGACATTCTGCTATCCTCCCTAAAATTCCAAGCAGGCATCTTCTGATTGAGATAGACACCCTTGCCTATCCAATCTGCAAATTCATAAGGCTCACTTAGAACGTCAATAGCTAAAGAGGCTATAGTCGGCTCTTGATGATTTATAAAGTAATCACTAATAGTACCAATTCGTTCAGTAGACTCTACAAAATTGAATCCTTCTGTGATGACTTGCTTGTACTTCTCATTTTCGAAGTAGCCCATCACATCAAATATCTCTGTGTAAATCAGCTCTGCAATAGTAATGTCATCTTCTACCTCATTCTTCCACTCTTGTGTTTTCTCTATCCATAGTTGATGTACATTCTTATCACCGTGCTCTATGACGATACGAGCGAGATCACGTTCTTGGAACTCATGTGTAGACGTATTGACAAACGCGGTTTGTACGTGTTTGACTTGTTCCTCTGGATAATCTTGCCACTCATCGTATCCTGCGTCTGGGTACTCCTCGCCTGGAAAACCAGCCTCTGACGGCGGTGGGCCGAGGGGAGCCGGACCAGAAGGTTGACCAGTAGAAGGATCTTGGAATGGAGGTGGCTGATTGTCTTGCTGTCTAGCTTGTCGACGTTGGGCGCGCTCCTCTTGTACTTGTTTCTGCTTTATCTCAGATCGTATCGTTTTATTGACTTCCTTGACAAGTATAGGTTCTGAGACCCCTAGTGCTCGGCTACATTGCTGTACATACAGTGAGCGCTTAATAGGTTCTCTCACCTTTGCAATAGAGACTATGATATCTTGGATGACCTTGGCTTTTTTGATAGGGTCAGACTCTGATTCTTTGAGGAGGAGATCCATCTTAAAAAAGATAAAATCCTTAGCCTCTTTTTCAATATAAGCCTCAAAACCTGCATTACCATTTGCCTTGACAAAGGAATCAGGGTCTTCGCCATCTGGTAAAAGTACTAAAGAAACATTCATCCCGCTTTCTAAGACAAGATCAAGGCCTCGCATAGCGGCCTTCACACCAGCTGTATCTCCATCGTAAAGAAAAGTGACATTATCAGTAAATCTCTTCACCAATCTGACTTGTGCTGAGGTAAGCGCCGTACCGGAAGAGGCAACAACATTTTCTATTCCATTCTGCACTAGACTTATCACATCGGTATACCCTTCGACAATAAGACAATTCTCTTTTTTTCTGATCGCCGCCTTAGCAAGGTGCATACCATAGAGGATCTTACGCTTATTATATATGGGTGTCTCAGGGGAATTGATATACTTAGGCTGGCTCTTCTGAGTACTTAGGGTACGACCTGCAAAAGCAATGACCTTTCCAGATACACTGTGAATCGGAAACATCACACGGTTTCTAAAAAAATCATACCCTCTCTGACTCATCAAGCCCACCTCTTTGAGATAGTCTTCCTTAAACTGGTTAGATAAGGCTTTTGTAACAAGCCCTTTGGAATTATCCAGCGCAAAACCCAATTGAAACTTTTGAATAGTAGCTTCTAGAAATCCTCTCTCTTTAAAGTAGCTCAACCCAATTAGCTTCCCGTCTTGAGTATTGAATAAGTTATCAGTATAGTATTGGAGAGCAAAATCATTTATGATGTATAGACTCTCCTCTTGCTTTTTCTGGGCAGCATACTCTTGATCATCCTTCTTGTTATCTTCCTCAAGCGTAATATTGTACTTGGCGGCAAGAGCTCGGATAGCTTCTGGAAACGATAGTTGGTCGTGCTCCATAATAAACTGCACCGGACCACCGCCTTTTCCACAACCAAAGCACTTATATATATTTTTATTTGGTGAGACTGTAAATGAAGGTGTCTTCTCGTCATGAAATGGACATAGACCTATCATATTGACACCACGACGCTTGAGGGTGACGTAATCTTGGATAAGATCTTCGACCTGCACATTATCAAATACCTCCTGTATGCTCTTCTGAGAAATCACCTTTCAGTCTAAATATTTATAGTCAGCAAATATAAGCTTAGTGCCTAAAGCTATGGATAAGCTATACAGAAGGTTATCCACAAAAAAGGGAGGCAGACCCTAAGATCAACCTCCCTATTTACTAACTTTTAAATGTTGCTAGTTCTTCAATTTATCCAAATGCTCAGCACCTGAAATATTGAGGCCACTGGCCAGTTTGCCTATTTTATCTAATGGGATTTTACCCTCAAAACTCATCAATACAAAATCATCAGCCCCACCTACCAAAAGCAATAACTCATTGACAATGTTGCCTGAAGACTCTCTCACGAGAAAGGTAATGTCGCTATCGTTCTCTCTTACGGTCATCAACTCTTCATAGACAGACTTATCAAAGCTGGCATTGAACTCTTCGTAGTACTTCTGAGAATTGACATCAGTAGTCAAAATCTTAAGGCCTTTGAGATTGCCAATCATTTCCATCATTTCAGCACTCTTGGGATCTTCAGAGTCCATACTAGATATCATCTGGAACATCTTAGGACTGATATTGATTTGTGTGAAAGATTCATCATCCTGATACTTATCAAAGAACCGCTGAACGCTACTTTGAGAAAGAGCTGTAAGTGTAGTTATGAGTATGAGACCAAGTGTCAATAGACTTCTCATGGTGATTTTTTATTTAGAATTAATTCTTAAAGTTAAAGACATTGGTTTTTTCCAATTCCTTGATGTATTTCATTGAGGCAGTCCCCTTGTCGTATTTCTTACCTAAAAAGGCCAGAGCATCTTTAGTCAATGCTAGAGCTTCCTCTGGATCCTGTAGTTCTGTGTACTTCCCTTTGTAGGAAGATGTGTCCTCTTGTAAAAAGTTAAATGCCACCATCATCAACAACGCCAAGCTAGCAGCTACGCCTATGACCTTAGGAAACATATATCGGACCTTCGGCTTTTGGGACCATTGTGTCTGCAATCGATCTAGTTCTGTCAAATCTCCTGTAAAGGAGGAATCTAGCTCAATATTAAATGCCTGGAACATCGGTATTAGATCTCGGTGCTGATCCGCAACTTGATTTGAGTTTAAATACTCTTTCAACTGAGCCTCTTCATCCAAAGTCGTCTCCGCATCTAGATACTTCTCTACCAACATATCCATAGGAGTCAATTCTGTAGAATACACGGCTTTCATATCTAACTTACCGGGCAGTGTTGTAGCTTTTTGATCTGCAAAAAACGAGAATAACTCTACCATATCAAGATGCTCTGTAGCTACTTCTCCTGACACCATATAGGCCTGCAGTCGATGTTCCTCATCTTGGGTGGTCTCTCCCGACCAATACCGTTGAATAATATCGTTTATTTCAGTGCTCACGAGGCTCTGTTTTTTAGTTGTTGTCTCAATCTAGTTCTTGCTCTATGCAGATAAACCTTTACTTTTTCTATGCTAAACCCAGTCATCTCACTAATCTCCTTGTATGTATAGCCTTCTATATCTCGAAGATGTATCACCGTTCTATGATTTTCAGGTAGTGCATTCACTACTTTCATAACACTTGAAAGCTCATCTTTCGCAATTAAGTCTCTTTCTGGGTCTGGTGACTTGGCTTTGATGGCATATTGCTCATCTATGTCCGTTGTGACCATCTTTTTACCTCTCAGCTTGTCGATTCCCATATTACGGGTTATCGTCATACAATAAGCTGCTGGATTTTCGATTTCAGCCAGTTTTTCTCGCTTGTTCCAGATCTTAATCAAGGATTCTTGCACCACATCTCGGGCTTCTTCCTCATTATTGACGACTCTGAGAGCCAATCTGTACATCTTATCCTTTAGTTTATCAACCAATTGGTTAAATTCCTCAACCCGCATTTACTTTCTAATTGACGATGATCATAGGTTATTGTTACAGTAAAGTAGATATTTTTACCATTCTTCGAGGACTAATATACCTCTACCATTTCGTTACAACGTTCTATACTTAGTTGAAAAAGATTGATAAGCTCATATTAATGGATTTCATTCCACCGTACCTGATGGCATTCTTTGTCGCAGAATTCGTTTTGGTGATGCAATTCCTATGGAAGTACATCGATGAGATCATAGGAAAAGGCATCTCATTTGGCGTGCTATTAGAGCTTATATTTTACTTTGCCGTTAGAATCATCCCCGAAGCTGTCCCAGTAACCATCCTGATCTCCTCCGTAATGGTATTCGGTAACCTTGCTGAGAAATATGAAATCTCAAGTCTCAAGTCCGCAGGCATCTCCCTGACACGTATTATGGCGGGTGGAGTAGCGCTAGCCATATTTACAGCACTCTTCTCTCTGCTAGCCTCCAACTATCTCAAACCCAGAGCCAACTATAAGTTTAAGCAAAGGCTACTCACCGTCACCCGACAGAAGGCCACCCTCAATATAGAAGAAGGGGTCTTCTCACAAGAGTTCAAAAACTTTACTATCAATGTGGGTAAGAAACTGCCTGATGGAGAAAAGATAGAGGAGGTCCTCATCTATGATAATACTGCTCAAGACAAAGCTCAGATAAACATGCTGTCGGCAGATAGAGGTAAGATGTACTCTGCAGCAGACAATAGCTCTTTTATAATGGAACTGGAAGAAGGGGAGCAATATAGAGAGCTCAAACCCAACAAGAAGAAAGACTCCAAACCCTTTATTAGGACCAAGTTTGAAAAATGGACTAAGAATTTTGATATGTCCGACTTCGATGTCGAAGCGCAGAGTCTTAATAGTTCTAGATCTAAATATGATTTACTCAACTCCTGGCAACTTAGAGAAGCTATAGATTCATTCGACCGGCAACTTGTCGATAATCAATTGAATACTGCTTATAATTTTGATGATCTATTATCCATAGAAGTCAAGAAGGAGGAAGAGACCAAGGACAAAAACAATAACCTACCTGAGTCTGTCAATAAAGCCATAGAAAAAAAGGACAAACAAGTAAGTGCCAATGCTAAGAAGCTAAAAAAGATAGTCAAGCGGAGCAATAAGAAACAAAAGGATAGCCTTGTCCTGTCAGATTACACTTCTTTCTTAGAAACTTTTGAGGAGAAGGAGCGGGCGACAATTATCAAGTCTGCTAAATATAGAATTCAAAAAAATGGAGATGTCATTACTAAAACCGACAGAGAGAAAAATATTCTTACGGGCACGCGGGCACGGTATGTACTCAGATTTAATCAACAGTTCAGCTGGGCACTAATCTGCATTGTATTTTTATTTATCGGTGCTCCTTTGGGTAGTATCGTGAGAAAAGGCGGATATGGGTTCCCATTGTTGATCTCCATCATTTTCTTTATGATGTTTATAGTCCTGAATATAATGGGAGAAAAACTCAATCGAACTGGAGAAATAAGTCCTATTCTCGCGGCTTGGTTGCCGAATATTGTTTTGATTCCTGTCGCCATCTATATCAGCTACAAAGCATTGAACGACTCCTCGTTTAGCAATCCATTCAAGAAGATATTTAAGCAGATGTAGAAATGATTGCATCTTTTAGCAGAAAGAATTTCTCGCTAGTTAGTTTCAATCGTTATCAGTAGTACATTAATAACTGCTTACTGTGCACATCTCCAACAACGTCTCATAGGGTATTATCTCTATGGAGTCTCGGCCGATCTGAGCAACGGGTGGTGGTAAGACAAAAGGTTTATTGTAGCGTACATCATTAATATCCTTGAGCGCCTTGATCATAGTAATTGTTCGGTTATGCCGTCTCTTGTCAAGATGAATACGAGAGTAATTGACCAAATGAGTCAGCTCTCGCTCGGACTGAGAGGGGTTGTTATGGATCAAATAATAGACAATTTTGCCAATCATAAAGGGTACCTGAATCTTAAAATCTTCCCTCTTAATCTTGTTAAGGTTATAGTGTAGTTTGCGAAGGCTAATCGTCTCCTTATTGAGTAGAGCAATATAGAGAGCATAGATCTGGTGCCTTATCTTGAGATTTGGGAAACCCGTCTTATGGACATTTTTCTGTAGCCATGTGAAACTGGTCAGTGCTTTATCCTTGTGACCCAAGTTGAGATAAATGCATAGAAGTATCTCATGGAATCGATAGGCGTGGGCACCAATGGTTTTCTGATCAGCCATATTAGAAAGAATCAGTAGCTCTGCCTTGGCAAATTTTCGATGCGAGATGAAGATTTCTAGCAAGTGAAAGACAAATAAATTAATCGCGAGATAATGCTGGTATGGCAATTTTTGGAAATAGTTGATTGCCGACCGGCAAGCTCTTACTTGACTTTCATAATCACCATCTATGTAAGCCAAGAAAAACAACAGTTCGAAACGGATATAGTTAATACGTATGCTATCTGTATTCTCTTCTATGAGTTCTATAAATTCAGCAATATCCTCTCGAGCATTGACAAAGGCTTCAGAACCCACCTTGGATCTTATTTGATTAAACTGCCAATCATACTCCAATTCCTTTTTGTATAGATCATTGTGGTATATAGATCTTTTATGAAATTTCTCTGCCTTACTATGTTCTCGCTCCAATAGATAGCGCTTAGCAAGCTTACGAGATAGTTCAGTTGCATAGGCGTGCATACTGTACTTCTGGCACTTGGATAAGAGTCTCTTAGAGGCAGGG
Organism: uncultured Saprospiraceae bacterium; assembly: GCA_937969415.1. Taxonomy (GTDB): domain Bacteria; phylum Bacteroidota; class Bacteroidia; order Chitinophagales; family Saprospiraceae; genus RFSX01. Next base: position 18,445 of record CALBWK010000163.1, read on the forward strand.
ATAAGCGCTGAAGATAGGCCGAAGAGAGACATCATATGTATGGCAGCATATTCTCTATGAATTTTTGCTTTTACTTTCTGGATGGTGTTGCCAGACTCTATTTGGATGAATGTACTGATGAGCTTGTCATAGACCTTTGCCTTCATCTTGACGAAGCCTCTATTGCTGGCAGTATCACCATAATAATCCTTGGCTATCTCATTCATAGAGTCTCCCTTAAGAGCTCGCTTAATCAAGTCCTGTTCTTTCGGTGATAAATTTATAGTTCCTTTTTGCGGAAGGTATTTATCACAAATTTCAGCTAATTGGCGAACTGGAAGCATAATTTGTCCTTATCTATTAGATTTTACTGGTTCTTATAAATCGTCTCTTTAAAGTTAGCAGTAATAGCTGAATTCCGAAATTGCAATTAGAATTTTAACTAATAAAATAAGGTAATATGGAATTCATCAACTGGCTTTTGAGCTTTATCGTAGAGGATGACGGAGGTATATAAGCCTGCATCCTACAGGCAAGCATAATTCAGCAAAGGGTTATGCTTGCTTATTCACTAGAACTTTTTAAATCCTAGCCAATCATTAAAACTTCTTAATTAGTTCGTTTTGTTTACCCGTCTGTAGGTTACCGTCACTTCAAGGCCTTGAATACCAAGCCATCCACCTTAGTATCCTCGGTAATGTCTTCTATTCCTCGGCCAAGTATCCTGGCCTTTATGAAGTCTATGGTGGCTCCCGTATCGGACTCATTCACTTCTAGGTATAGCTTGGGATGCAGGTCTAATACCTGTTCAACGATCTTACCCTCTGTTTGCTTGAGGATATCCATTAGTCGACCCATATGTACGTAATCGAATTGAATTTCGATTTTCAACGTATTGTATAAGGTAATAATCTGTGCTGCATCTATAGAAAGAAGAGCCCCTTGCTTATAAGCATTGATTAATCCCGACACACCCAATTTGGTGCCCCCATAATAGCGGACCACAATACAGCCCACATCGACCAACTCAGCACTTAATAACTGATTAAAGATAGGCTTCCCAGCAGAGCCAGATGGCTCTCCATCATCACTCGACCGCTCTAGTCCAGACCGCAATCGGAAACCCCAACAGTGATGTCTTGCCTTAAGATGCTCAGCTCTCAACTCGGCTTGCCGTTTTTGGAAATGTGCTTCTTCTGTTATGGGAAATAAATAACCTATGAACTTGGATCCGCGATCTTTAAACTCGCCTGTAGATTCTCTTGCTATGGACAGATAGGCATCACTCATCAGGCAGAAATAAGATATACCACGAGAAAGGCCAACAAAAGTCCTATGCGATTGAGATTTGACAATTTTTCTTTGAAAAAGAACATCCCCACTATAGCTGTAAAGAAGATAACGCCTATGTTATTGAGAGGAAAAAGTACAGAACCATCCCAACCCAACTCTAAGCCTCTTATTAGTAGATAAATAGTAAAGAAATTGGGAATACCTATCAAGATACCTGCGAGAATTTCTTTGGGTTTCACCTTCAATATCCTTCCTGTTAGTATCATAAATACCAGACCAATACAACCAGCCATAAAGAAGAGTATGGTCACGAAATCAACGCCAGCATCGACGACCTTGCCAGTTTGTTCAGTATAGAAGAGAGTCACTTCTATCAGTCCACTTCCAAAGAATACTACTAATGGCAACCACCAGTACTTTTTAAGATCGGCCTGATTCTCATTATTACTTTTTGACGGTATATTGATTAGAATAATTGAAATGACGGCAAGTATAATCGCGATAATCTTGAGCATAGTCGCTGTCTCACCAAAAATCATCCATCCCGCCAATACTGGAAATAACAACGACAATTTCTGAAATACGCCAGTTATAATCATACCCACTTTCTGCGTGGAGTAAGCATTGACATTGAAGAAGATAATAAAAGTGAGGCTGAGAAATAGAGCATAAATAAACCATTCCGTATCTACAATGCCAGCATTGAGTGGACTACCACCATTGACGATACTTCCGACTATAAAGCAGGTAAAATAATTAGCAACAATAGCGTGCAGATTGGTAATCCCAAATCGGGGCAAGAGCCTAAACTCTATAGCCAGCAACACATTACAGATGACTAAAATGACTATTAACAGATCATTGGATTTTTGTATACAATTGAATCACAGGTAGTTAAGAACAAAAAGACAATCTTTGTGGTTAGAGATTAGTCTATAACTAAATGAAAAACGCCGCAAACTACTAATAATCAATTACTTATAGATAAGATAAAAATTAGTTTTTAGTATGCAGCAGCGTATATTTGCGAAAAATTTGAAGCCTTTGGAGACAGTAGATCAATATGATGAGATTTTGAAAGCGTGTCGAAAGATATTTGAGCTCAAGACCAAAGACTATGGGACAGCTTGGCGCATTCTTAGACCTGCCTCGCTTACAGATCAAATTTTTATCAAAGCATCGCGGATCAGAAGTATCCAGCAGAAGCAGACAATGCGTGTTAATGAAAGTATCGAAGGCGAGTTTTTAGCCATAGTGAATTACAGCATTATGTCTATGATCCAACTGGACCATCCGCCTCAGGGACAATATGAGTTGGATGTGGATACGGCCTTCGGATATTATAGCACTTACGCCTCTGAGACCAAGCAGCTGATGTTACAGAAAAATCACGATTATGGTGAGGCCTGGAGAGAAATGCGAGTAAGCAGTATGACAGACCTCATTTTGATGAAACTCCTTAGAATCAAGCAGATAGAAGAAAACGAAGGTAAGACTCTCGTCTCTGAAGGCCTTAAAGCCAACTATCAAGACATAATGAACTATGCCATCTTCTGTCTCATATTATTATCAGAAAAATCTTAATCCTAGATAAATAAACAAGCAATTATGACGCTTACGACTCTTCTAACCAATATAGGTATAGCTTCCATTCTACTGACGCTACTGATGGTCTTTGTTCTTAAAAATACGAAGTCACCAATAATGAGTTTGTTACAGAATTTCTGTGGTATTCTATTTGTTTTTTCAGGTAAAGTAAAAGCGGATGACCCTCTAGGAACTGCTTATAAGATGAAGGATTATTTTGCAGAATTCGAAAGTCTTTTTTCTGACACAGCTATGGACTTCATAACGCCATTATTTCCGTTAATGAGTGAATATGCCATTGGCTTTTCTGTAGCTATGATCGTTTTCGAAATTGTGCTCGGCTTGATGCTGATTATGGGACATGCGCCTAAGTTTACTAAATGGGCTTTTTTGTTGCTTGTCTTATTTTTTACGGTATTGACGGGTTTTACTTTTCTGACGGGGTATGTACCTAGTGATGTGCACTTCTTTGAATTTGGAAAGTGGGCTGCACATGATGAGAATAATATGAAGGTCAAAGACTGTGGCTGCTTTGGTGACTATATCAAGTTGGTGCCCTTTACCTCTTTTATGAAGGATGTTTTCTTATTGATTCCAGCTTTCATCTTCTTAATAGCGAGTAAGAAGATGCATCAGCTATTCAGTATCAATATCAGAAGAGCGATAGTGGTATTATCTCTCATAGCAGTATCAATCTATTGCTTTAGCAATTACATCTGGGACATACCTAGAACTGACCATAGACCATTCAGAAAAGGCGTCAATGTTAAAAATGTTATGGATACAGAACAGGCGGCTCAAGCAAAAGTGGTCATCACAGACTGGAAGATGCAACACAATGAAACGGGAGAGATGATCACCGTTTCTAATGCAGACTATATGGGTAAAGACCCTGAGAAGAATTACAAAAAATACAAAGGTGTCTACTCCGTCACTGACCAGATTAGATCTAAACCTGAGATAGAACCGACTAAGATTAGCGACTTCCTTATTGAAGACAAGGATGGCAATGATCTCACACAAGACATAATTGCACACCAAGGTGCCAATCTATTGATCGTCAACTATAAGCTAAAAGGAGATGGCGTACCAAGTACAAGAACAGTAAGAGACAGTCTGTTCACAATCGATACAGTTACCACTGATCCACTAGAGGTAGTCAGACAATTCGATAAGATCGTAGAACGAGAAGAAGAGTATATGGACTACGCCTGGGAAGACGATTATCTTAAGAAGCACGCCAAACTCAAACCATTTACGGACGCCGCTAAGCAAGCTGGTCTACCTGTAGTTATGGCAATTGGTGGTGCGGATGAGATGATGATAGCTGCATTTGATGAAGATACCAGTCTAGGCCTGACTTATGGTATGGCGGATGATATCTTACTGAAGACGATAGTCCGGTCCAATCCTGGTATCGTACTGTTCAAGGATGGTGTTATAGTCGATAAGTGGCATATCAAGAACTTACCAGCTTTTGACGCTGTAAAAGGTCAATATCTGCAGTAAAAGCGAGTGATATAGGCATAGCTCTGAGCTTTGTATAGCTTATGTCGACTCCTGATGACATTCTGTAAGGTCGCATTTAGAGAGATTTTGGCTTTGTATTTGTCTTATAGTCAGAATCGTGTACAAATGAAAATTCTTGCTTTCGTCATATTATTCTGCACTTCTTCACTGTATTCTAATGCAGAAGGCACTCCTCTTCCTATCAAGCTGATAGTAGACAAGGAGGTTGTTGTCTCTACCGTTGATAGTGGGGCTGATACTTACGATATATTCGAAAGTGCACACTATAATTCTGACGATGCGGTTTTAGAATTTGTCTCTTGTAAAGTGATATCTCTCATTAGAATCTTTGATGATAAAGGACAACTAGAATTCCAACTTCCTGTGATGTCTACAAACGTAAAATTAAGTAAGAGCCTATTTGGCCAAGGCGAGTATATGCTTGGCTTTATAGTAGATGGTGTAGAAGAAGTTCACTTGACACATGTCAATTTTTTATAAGCAAAAAGATATTTCAGCTCAATAAGAAAAAGCCGCTCTCAGCTAATTGCTTGAGGGCTGTTTTTTGTTTGTACCTTTGCCATCGTGTCAGACAAGAAAAAACCCCTCATTAAAACCAACTTCCACCCTCGAAATAAGCATCGAGAAGGATACGATTTTGAGCTACTAAGTAAAGCCTATCCTGCGCTTAAGCCATATGTAAGGCCCAACAAATACGGTAATATATCCATCGACTACGGAGATCCTAAGGCTGTAAAAGCGCTCAACACAGCTCTGCTCGCTGCCCACTATGACATCCAAGATTGGGACATCCCAGAAGGATATCTCTGTCCTGCCATCCCTGGTAGATCAGACTACATACACTATGTCGCCGATCTTCTCAGCTATGTCAACACTAAAGGCATCCCACGAGGCCCTCAGATTAAGGCACTCGATATAGGCGCTGGTGCCAGTGCAGTCTACGCTTTAGTCGGCGCAAGAAGTTATCGTTGGTCATTCATTGCCTCTGATATAGACAAGAAAGCCATCGACAATATCGATAAAATCATCAAGGCCAATCCGACACTCAAAGACCACCTCAAGTCCAGACACCAAGGCAATCCTAAGAAGATGTTCAAAGGGGTCATCCAAAAAGATGAGTACTACGACGTCTCTATCTGCAACCCTCCATACTATACCTCAGCTGAAGAAGCGAAGGCCTCCACTACACGAAAATTCAACAATCTACACAAAGGCAAAGGAGGGCCTGTCGTTTCCAATTTTGGTGGCAACAACAAGGAGTTATGGTGCGAGGGAGGCGAACTCTATTTTATCCTCAATATGATTCGAGAGAGTAAAGCCTTCGAAAAGCAAGTGCTGCTCTTCTCTTCACTTGTCTCCAATAAAGATCACCTTGATCATCTGACGGATGAACTAAAGCGGGTAGGCGCTACACAACATCAAGTCGTCAAAATGGCCCAAGGCAATAAGCGCAGTAGAATCCTCAGCTGGACCTTCCTTAACGACAAGGAGATCAAAGCGTGGACAGGGTATCGATGGGCTTGATATCAAATGAATGATTTGCCTCGCCGGCCGGCTTTCATTTTTGTCTTGAAACAAAAACGAAACAAAAAATTCAAGGCTGGTTTCATTTCTTTACGCCTCTAAAAACTAAAATTACTAAACGGTCTTAAACTCGCCTTCGGCTCAAACATAATCCCGTTCTTAACGCAATTTGAGATTTTATAGCCTAAAATGAAAAAGGCCAACCATAGAGGTTAATTACAAAATCAATTTATTTATACCCATACTTACCTTTCCACAACTTACTGAGATAGGCTTTGAGTTTGGATTCAGCGCCATTCTCTCCAGGTGCATAGAAGGTGGTATCCTTGAGCTCTTCTGGCAGATACTCCTCGTGGACAAAATTATCTTGTCCATCGTGAGCATAGTTGTAATTACCACCATAGCCTAGGTCTTTCATCAAGTCAGTCGGGGCATTGCGCAACTTGAGAGGGATAGAAAGATTACCTGTTTCCTTGATGGCAGCAAGCGCCTTATTGATGGCCATATAAGAGGCATTGCTTTTGGGGCTGGCCGCTAGGTAGACGGCACACTGCGACATAATGATGCGGCCCTCGGGCATACCCACTTGATGGACAGCTTGAAAGGTGCTGTTGGCCAGTAGGAGAGCATTGGGATTGGCAAGACCGATATCTTCTGAAGCGAGGATAATCATACGTCTACAGATGAAGCGTGGATCTTCACCACCAGCGATCATCCGACCTAAGTAATAGACTGCAGCATTGGGATCTGAGCCTCGGACAGATTTGATAAAGGCAGAGATGATATCATAATGTTGCTCACCAGTCTTATCATAGAGGCTGATATTTTGTTGGATTCTTTTCTCGACTTCTTCATCATTGATAAGAACAGGCTGATCGTCATCAAAGCTTCCAACAATCAGATCTAATAAGTTATAAAGCTTCCGCCCATCACCACCGCTATATTTGAGCAAGGCATCTGTTTCTTGCAGTTGGATATCTCTAGATTTGAAACTTTCATCTGTGGCGATAGCCGTATCTATCATCTTATTGAGATCGTCCTTACCGAGGTGTTCTAGGATATAAACTTGACATCTAGAGAGTAGGGCAGATATAACTTCAAACGAAGGATTTTCAGTTGTAGCACCTATAAGTGTGACGATGCCTTTCTCTACGGCTCCGAGTAGAGCATCCTGTTGCGACTTAGAGAATCTATGAATCTCATCTATGAAGAGTATCGGCGATTCTGTCGCAAAGAGATGCTTGCTTTCTGCTTGCTTGATGGCTTCACGGACATCTTTGACACCTGAGTTAATGGCACTGAGCTGGAAAAAATTACGTCCAGATGTCTGAGCGATGATATTGGCGAGAGTCGTCTTACCCACGCCTGGAGGCCCCCAAAATATCATAGACGGTATCCTTCCAGATTTGATAACCTTGGTCAGTACACCTTGTGGACCTATCAGTTTTTCTTGACCGATATAGTCATCAAGGGTTTGGGGTCGCATTCTTTCTGCCAGTGGCTGCATATCTTCGTCTTATGAGACAGGTGACTAAAATAATCTTTTATGACAGTATCCGTATCTGAGATAACCAACTTACTGACCTCAGCCTTGGAGGCAACTAGCAATCCCACTGATGCAGACAAGATGGAGGCCTATATGAAAAACCGATTTCACTTCCTTGGCGTCAAGGCCCCTGCTCGCACTGCACTACTAAGACCTATCTGGAAAACATACAGAACAGATATCACAGAACAAATACGACCACTAGTTCTCCATCTATGGCAACAACCAGCAAGAGAATATCAGATGTTGGCTATGGAGCTGCTTGGAAAATGTCAAAAAAACCTACTACCATCAGATCTGCCCTTTGTCGAGGAGCTCATCACCACCAAATCGTGGTGGGACACCGTAGATTATCTCGCCTCCAATTCGATAGGACATATCCTGGCTTCAGATAAGGGATTAGCTCGTGATATAGCACATAGGTATATAGAAAGTGAAGACTTGTGGCTTAGAAGAACGGCCTTGTTGTTTCAGCTTAAGTATAAAGATCAGGTAGATGAGCAATTACTGTATACACTAATAGATAAGAGCTTAGGCGAAGAAGACTTCTTCTTAAGGAAGGCCTGTGGCTGGGCGCTACGCCAATATTCTAAGTATAACCCACAATCCGTAAAAGCCTATATGGAAGCAAATAAGGAGAAAATGTCTCCCCTCACTTGGAGAGAAGGCAGTAAGTATCTGTAAATCAGCTAGTTAAATAGATTGATGGCATCTATGTCATTATTGCTGATAAGGATGTTTGATATTACTATCAGAGGTAGTATATTTGCCATCCCTTAGGAAATAGCTCTTAGGGTGTATTGAAATAAGCAAGGCCCAGTTTCTTCGAGAAACTAGAATTTGCAACTATGCGAAAGTAGCTCAGCTGGTAGAGCACGACCTTGCCAAGGTCGGGGTCGCGGGTTCGAATCCCGTCTTTCGCTCTCCTATAATTCGAATGTCCAGCGTTCGAATCCACAAAGTAGGCCCGGGTGGTGGAATTGGTAGACACGTTGGACTTAAAATCCAATGACTTCACGGTCGTGCGGGTTCAAGTCCCGCTCCGGGTACTCTTTGTTCTTCTTTGTATTTAATCAGTAAGCTAAGTTTGAAGTTGATGCCTTAGGTGGCTAATGTATCACAGATATGATGCATAAGTTCATGTAACAATTTACCAAGCTTTCGAATAATCGCCTTATCTCCCGCTTTCTTGTGCTTCTCGATGTCTGATAAGGCTATCTTGGTAAATTCTAAAGTGTAACTCATATACCCAATAAGTCACTGATCTCTTTAGAAGAAGACACTTCTATGTAATCACTATTCTTAGCTTTCTTGAGACTCGCTTTAATACGCTGTACCATAGTGGCATTGAAGTATAAGTCGTTATCACTAACTGGGGTCAGAACATATGACTTATCCTTTCCACGCTGCACAATTACTTGCTCTCCATTATCTACTTTATCAAAGTAAAGCCGTTGATTCTGCCTAAATTCCCTACTGCTAATAACTAACATAATGATTTCTATTTGTGTACCAATATGGTACAAGTTACTAATTATTCTTCTTAATCTCAAATACCTCATTTTGATATCCCTATCTGATAGATCAACTTGATTTAAACTTGCAAGTTGTAAAACAGCTTAATAGAATTGGCTTATCATTCTGTGACTGTATGGATGACGTAGTTTATGGAAGCTATCCACCGACAAGCAAAATTGTGCTAACTTAGGGATAGAGTGTAGTTAGTAAAACTACCATACACCCATAATTAGCTAAAAGAACAACCATATGAAACCTGTATCGAAGCTGTACCTTAAAACATTTCTGGTTATGGGTATTTTATTTGCATTGAGTACTACAATAAATGATGTCACTACTGGTCATCCTTTTAACTTCCAAAAGTTTCTTTTTCTTGGTATATTATTTGGTGGCTTTATGTCATTAATTCTAGTGACGATGCATAAAAATGGTCTCAAAGCAATAGGAATTACTGAGCCTACTGAAGAAGAATTAAAACCCAATCAACAAGCAGAATTCATCTCAAAGATGAGTAAGTCTGATTTTATAAAAAGACTATCTCAAGATAAAGTCTATTCAAAGATGAAGTTGTCAGAAAAAGATGCAGTTATCAACTTGAAATCTGGATATACTTGGAAATCCTTTGGAGAATCCATCACGGTAAAAATAAGTGACCTCACAACGGATACATTTAAATATCAAGTTCAGAGTAAGCCTAAACTTCCGACGACCCTTATAGATTATGGGAAGAATCTTGAGAACATTTTGCGAATTAAAGAACTTGCAAAGACTGTTACCTAGACTAGATATTTAAAAAGGCCACTAATATGATTCTCTTTTTCCCAAAGACTCAAATTTGAATTGACTCAGCATATTCTATGCTTTCCATAAATAGTAGCTTGATGCACAAACTTATACTTGTCTCCTTTATTTCTGGATGACTATTTCGTTGACTGATCTATTTTGTTCTTTATCTATGGTATGCAAATAATACACTCCAGAAGCATAGTTATGAAGTGATATCATATAGGTGTGATAAGCTCTTGTATTACCTTTTTGGAGCACCAACTGTCCTTGCTGATTATACAGTTCGTAATTGATTGCCCGTAGATTGTCCTGTTCTATATACAGGACCTCAGCAGTAGGATTAGGAAAGATTCTAAGCTGTCCATTAAATGCTTCAATTGTTGATACACCTGTCGTGTCCCTATCAATTATGTGACCATCTTCGTTGATCTTGACTATCCACATCTTAGAAAAGATAGAATCTGTAGCAAAGTTCTCGGGTGCGCTTCGTCCTGCCGCAACATATTCTCCAACATCTGTGGTAACAATATCAGCAAAGTCTGAAAACAAGGCCTTGTCTTCGTTTAAGGGCTCAAAGGTTCTAAACCAAACACTATCACCTTTTTCGGATATTTTGTCTATCACACCATGCTCAAGAGAACCACAGATTAAATAACCATCATCTTGCGAACTATTTACAATCTCCGTAGTAGTTAAGAAATCTCTTGTATAATTTGGGTTACCTAATGTAACTTCCCATTCAAAATTAAGATTAGGATCAAGTTTAATGACTTTTTTTCTAAATGAATCTCTTGGGAATTCACCTATTGATTCTGCTGTTAAGAATGTTAGGCCACCATCAGGAGATTGAACAGCTTCAGTATAAATGTCTGAATAATTATATTGATCAAGAGTTATAGAACTTTCTAAATCCAAAGCATCAGATAGGTTGAAGACTATAATTTCTGATGGATCTCCATTTAAATATTGTCTTCTTCCAATAAGTGTATATCCTACATTTCTTTTAATTATCTCAAACCCTGATATGCTGGCATTTACTTCTCCATAAGCAAATTCATCTTTAATCAATTTTGTGCTACGATCATACCTGATAATCAAAATAGAGTTTAATTGGGTGTCTGCAAATGTGTTGTACAGCACTAAAATATCATCCTTCTCAACATCAGAAATTAACGTAGATGGAAATAAGGGAAAACCGTTAATGAGAGTATCCTCTTGTATATAGTAACTTAGGCTATTAGTATTTGGATCAAATTCAATAACTGAGGCAAATTCACCTTGTGTATTGCTAAAGTCCACTTCTGATGCAACTGTATATAACCTTCCAAGATGGGAAACTAAGTCGTGACCTTCATTTTGCAAAGTTAAAAGCCCATTTACATCATCAAGAAGAAAATGATTTTCAGGTTCAAGTTGATGATTAATCCGGCTTATAAAGAATTCTCGCTCTTGGTCATTATTCTTCCGAAGGGCAATTCCAGAGACATAAAGATCATTATCTGAAACCAATATACTCCTGATGTTTTGCTGATGATAACCAAAATCAGACACCACATTAAGTGGAGTCTGAGCGGTAGCCTTGTTTACCAAAATTAGTATAAAGACTATGAAGCTCTGTCCTAAGAAGTTATCTAACATAATTGTCTTTGTCAAATTGGTCTATTGATTGTTATAAAAAACAATAGGATCAATTAATCAACTATACCACTAGAAGAAAGAAAACAACTCTCACAAACTACACATCAATTCTACTCCACAACCTTAGCCCCCTCAGGCATCGCCAGTTGTTGTTTTGTAAATGGTTGATCTGAAACCATCACCTGCGTAAACTCTCTCGTGTTTCTAAGCTCTGTAATTTTTCCTTCCTCTGTCTTGTACCAACTCAGTGAATTAGGCAACTTAAGTCCATTGAAATTTTTCCAATCGTTATATCTAATCCAAGAAATCTTATCACTTTTTTCTCCAGAAAAGAAAGTCACTGTATACCCTAACCACGCCATTTCATAAGTCGTAGGATCATAATGAATAAAATATTCATCTTCTGGACTGACACCTACACCTGCTCCATAAGAAATTCTATATCCTGGATATTCCACACCATCAAAACTGAGTGGCTGTGCTGTTGTATACTTTATACCTTCATCCGCCAATACGAAGGGCATCGCATAGAAATAGAACATAAGGTTGGTATAGAACTTAGGGTTGCTCTTGTAAGAAGTATCTGCAACGACCCAGTAATTGGTACCGTCATAACCGGATTCGAAAGTAGCTGCCTTGATACGTTCTGCTCTTGATTGGAGGTCAATCATCTGCGTCTCATTGCCTTCTTCCTTGACGATCTCGTAACGCATTGACTTCATAGTATTCCATTTGGCCAGAGAACCGTGATTGGCAAATACCTTATCTAGTGCATCAGGATAATCTATAGAGGGCTTGGCCGCCATAGTTTCAGCAGCCTTATCAGTCATCTTTTTAGCGCCTGCATCATTACAAGCATAACTAAGAAATACGACAGAAAGTAGAAACAAGAACTTATTCATTGGATAGGAATTTTTATCGTTTGATAAATATTAGTAAGACAAATATCTAAAGATATAGACCTCTTTAAGCTCATCTAGAGAACAAATTCGCTCTTCGACGCATAATAATTGCTTGATTGGCAAAGGTTCTAGGTTTTATTCACTGATTTATACGCAATCAATGAGATGGCAAAAGCATCAAATTTTCCTAAATTGCTAGACCTTATTGGCGAGAGTTTTTATCAGTCTATTATAATTTGGACTTACCAAATGAACACAACAAAGATACTATATAGCATATTCTTAGGGCTTGTCATGAGCTCTTTGATACTCTGGAGCAGTGATGTCAATACCTCTGACCACATCATAGTACCACCTACTGAGATAGAGAATTCCCCCTTTGACTTGATGATGCAAGTATTGACGCATCAGCGTTGTGTCAATTGCCATCCTGCAGGAGATAGGCCGCGCAAGGGAGATGACAGTCATATCACCAGATCACTAGGGATACCTCGAGGTAATGATGGGCACGGATTGCAGAGTATCAGCTGCGGCACTTGCCACACAACACAAAACAATGATTACTCAGGCGTTCCTGGAGCACCAGACTGGGCCTTAGCACCAGAGAGTATGACTTGGGAAGGTAAGACGCGTGTAGAAATTGCGGAGCAAATGATGGACCCCCAGCGCAATGGCGGCAAGACACCTCAAGAAATAATGAAGCATCTTACTGAGCACGAATTGGTGTTATGGGCTTGGGAGCCAGGCATAGATGCAGAAGGCCTCCCTCGTGAGAAGCCTCCAGTTTCGAAAGAAGATTTTATCAAGGCTGTCAAAGAATGGATGGCGTCAGGAGCTATAATCCCAGAAGCATAAATTAAGAGAAGAGACAATGAAAATCACCTTTACAATAAATGGCGAGGCTAGAAGCATAGATACAGATGGAGAGGCACCCTTACTCTGGGTCATCCGTGACGGACTGAATCTCAAAGGTACCAAGTACGGATGTGGTAAGGCTGCTTGCGGAGCTTGTACGATTCACGTAGACGGGATGCAAGTCCGTTCGTGTTCTTATCCAGCCAAGTTTGCCGAAGGCAAAGAGATAACAACTATAGAGGGTCTCAGCCGAGGAGACAAGCTACATCCTGTGCAGCAAGCGTGGATGGACGAGGTCGTACCTCAGTGTGGTTATTGCCAACCCGGATTTATGATGGCCACGGCGGCGCTCCTCAATGAGATTCCCAATCCGACTGACGAAGACATCGACAACAACATTATCAACGTCTGCAGATGCGCAACCTATTACCGTATGCGCAAAGCCATTCATAAAGCAGCTGCTCTAGCTGCACAAAACCCTTCAGAATAAGCGCATATGGCTAAAGGAAAGAAACAAAAGAAAGGGATCAAAAGGAGAAAGTTTCTCAAAAGATCAGGTGTCGGTATTGGCTTGATGTTAGGCGGTGTGTGGCTAGCAAGAAACCCCATCCGTCGTACAATTATCAAAACGAGTGAAACGCTTGTAGTTCCCTATGCAGGTCCGACCTCTGATCCATTGCTATGGCTACAAATCACGCCAGAGAATAATCTAATACTCCATAGCTCTAAGGTAGAAATGGGTCAAGGTACCTTTACAGGTTTGGCGCAAATCGTTGCAGATGAAATGGGTCTGCCCATCGAAAAGATAAAAGTCGTCCACGCTGAAACCAAAGCGGGCAACCTAGATCCATTTGGCACAGGTGGTAGTATGTCTATAGCCAGCCTCTGGGTTCCACTTAGAGAAATGGCAGCCACCCTTAGTCTGATGTTACTTAATAAGGCTGCAGAAAAATTATCGGTAAATCCAGACACCCTGAAAGTAAAGGCCGGTACAATTTCCAACGGCACGCAATCATTGACTTATGGAGAAATAGTAGCGGACGTCAAAGAATGGGACATCCCCAATACACCACCGCTAAAAAAACGAGCGGATTATACTTACATCGGCAAACCTATTCCACGTGTAGACCTCAAAGAAAAAGTCATAGGTGCTCCCATCTTTGGAATAGATGCAGAGTATCCCAATATGTTGTTTGCCTCAGTCGTCAGACCTAGATTGGTAGATGCGCAGATGCAAAATTTTGATACCACCGAAGCAGAAAAGATGCCTGGGGTTATCAAAATCTATCAAGACGAAGATTTCATAGGTGTTATTGCAGAGACCCATATCCAAGCAGAAACAGCTCGTAAAAAAATAAAATTTGACTACAGCAAAAATGCAGATTGGAGCCTTAAGGATATTGAAGAAAAAATAACTGTAGGAAACGGAAATAAAACCATCGTTCAAAAAGAGGGGCCAATTGTAGAGGATATTATAGAGGATGCTGAGATCATAGAAT
>CALBWK010000164.1 GCA_937969415.1 uncultured Saprospiraceae bacterium
CAGAGACTGCCTCTATCAAATAGGGCTGATAACTGGAGAGATCAGTACAGACGACTTACTAGAAAATATATTTTCTAGTTTCTGTATAGGAAAGTAGCAATGAAAATGACTACTATTCTCACGACAAACAAACAACCCATAAATCCAACAAATACAGGCACTTAAGAAAGGCTACTTAATGCCAATAGATTAGACGAAGTATTTTAATCTTCAAATATGGATATAGAGAAATATGAGACACAAGATGAAAGCAATCACTTAAGATTCACCTTTCTAAGCAAAGGCGAATCTGACATAATGAAGATTATAGCTTATCAAAGATTAGACTCAAACATTCCCATTCCTCAGAAAGGAAACCTACAGGCTTACAATCTGGCATTTGGCGATAGAAAAAGGAAAACTTTAGAAATAGATGATAAGGCAAATTCCAATAATTGAGATATGTACAAAGTCTTTAACACCGTACTTCATACTATCACAACTTTCTTTAGTAAATATCCAGATACTTGTATAGCCGTACAAGGAAGTGACGACAGAAGAATTAAAGCCTATTGTATGTACGTTTCAAGAAATTATACAGATTTGTCATCAAAATATACCTTTTATGGTGTAACTGGAACGATATTTACGCCGTTTAAAGTAGGAACGATTTATGATCGTGTTGTCTTTTTACCTAAATAACTGTAAATTAGACTAGTATGGAAAAGCAAACCAAAGTAATAACTATCACTTCCAGCTTAGAAGAAAAGAAAGAGCTACAATGCTTCTTGGATTCTGTTAAGGATAAGCCCCTATTTCAGGATAAAGTAGACCAGTTGAATGAAGTTATCAAGGAATTGAAGTTTTCTCCTGACCCTGCATAAAATAGAAGCAAAAGTTAAGTGCCATAATGGTATATATAAGTCTAGATAAGTTCTAGGCTTTTTTTTATGTCTATTGTAACAATTTCTCTCCCATTTGTACCTTCAAATTCATAAACAACTGATTAGCAGCATTATTGGTTTTTTGTAGGAAAAATAGCAATGAAGTTTCAATTATTACCTTCTTCAGACATCACTCCTTTAGCCAATGCCTCATCAGCTAGATCGTACATTTCTAATCTTCTTGCTGAGCCGAGCTTCTTAACGAGTACCTCTCCATCTGCATTGAGAAAGAGAAGTGTAGGATAGGCTGGAACTTCGTAATTTATAGCAATAAGAGGACCTGTACCTTTTTCAGCATTAACCTTATAAGAGACAAATCTCTCATCGAAATAATGAGCCAGTTCAATATCAGAAAATACATCTTCATCCATAACCTGACAAGGAAGACACCAATCAGTGTATACATCTAGAAACACCAACTTATTCTCTGCCTTGGCATAAAATAAGACCTCTGACAAATCTGTTGCCTTTACAAATCCAAAGGGATGTACTATTTCTAAGCCGCCAGGTTTTTGCTGTATCTCTGCTGACACCTTTCTATTACATGATGCAATTGTCATCATTGTAAGTAGAAAGAATATAAATGGTCTCATAAAATCTATTAGGCCTGCAAGGTACACGATTGAGTGCATAAAAAAAGGGCTACGCAGATATCTGCGCAGCCCTAGTATCATATTGATTTGAATATTACTTCAAGACAATCATTTTGTTCGTAGCAGAATGTGTATCAGTTTCTATCGTATAGTACAATAGACCTGAAGAATCCCACCCTTGAGTATTGAAATCAAGAGAGTTCATTCCTTTACTGAACACACCTTCCTCAGAATAAACCAATTTTCCAGTTACATCAGTCACTGTAATGGTCACAGGACTCTCACTTGGCAGATTAAAACTGATAGTGGTCATTCCTCTGAATGGATTTGGATTATTTTGGTAAAGGGCAAATTCGTGTTCAGAATTATCTTGGCCGGATAGTGTGACGGGGATTGTAGTTAATGCTCCACCTACATAGGCTTCAGCATTTGTAGAAGAAGATGCTAGAGTGATACTCTCACTCAACTTTCCACTCTTAGTAGCTCTATACTTGATAGTCATCAAGTCTTGGGCATTAACGTTACTTAATGAGTTCCATGAGAAGCTCATTACATCATCAGCTATTAGCGCAAAATTATTTTCTGAAATCTCAAGATCGTTTCCAGCTAAATCTATTAGCTCTAAACCATCAAACTGTAGTGCAAACTGCATACCTGCTAAAGAAGATGCTTGCTCTGAGCTAATCGTCATCTCAACAATGTCGCCTTCAGCATATCCTTGGTCTACGAAATCCAATGTCAATTCATTGTCAGATCTCAAACCAACAGCTGGTGCTTGTTGTACATTGGCAACTGCGTCGTCATTGACATCTCCAATTTTGACACCTACAAAATCCTCAGTCATCATATGATTCTGAACTGCGAAGATTTCTCTGATTTCATCTAGTGGCCAAGGGAATTGGATATCCATAGAAGTACCTGAGTTAATAAACCTCCAACTATCATTCTGTGGCAATTCGCTGTATATACCTAGTATCAACTTTCTTAATTCTACAAGATCAAGTCCATTAATATTCTGATCATTATTAACGTCTGCAGCAACTAACTTGTACGGACTTGTTAATGTTTCTATACCTAGAATGTGTCTTTGTATCATAACTAAATCTAGAGTACTTACACCATTAAGGTAGTCAGAATTCTTAGTCCCTGATACAGTATAGTCTTGATCTACAGGATTAGTTACAAACATATAGATACCTGAATCATCTGTCATAGACCCTAGAGGATAGTTAGGTTGATTACTCACTAGAGAGACTTCAACATCTTCTATCATCTGGCCTGTCTCCGTAGATATTTCTCCTGAAATAGAGATACTACCTGAACCATTAGGACAATTTCCATTATTGTCTACGAGAGTCAAGAATACTGTACAGAAATCAGAATTTCCATCTGTATCCCATACATATACGTTAACAGGTACAATTGTTCCAGCAGGATTGATTACATCATCACAATCGAAGGTTCTTGCAGAGCATTGTGCCATAGGATTGTAGTTAGGATCATCAGCAGGTGGTACATCAGAAAATGTAAACCTCAAATCCTCTTGTGCAGAACAATTATCAAAGGCGCCTAGATCAAAATCACAAGCCCAGATATCTACAGAACCAATTTCCATTAGAGCAGTACTCAAGTTAACACAGTATGGTGTAGGGGGAACATTATCAGCTACAGTGAAGAAAGTAGTACATGTAGTGTTGTTTCCACATCCGTCGGAAACTCTCCACAATACTCTATGCTCACCAGAATCTCCTTCAGGCACATTTATTTTTACTTCTTCTCCAGAAAGGGAAGGAGGTATATAAAATCCTGAAGATGGACTCATACTACTAGAAAATACATAATCTATATTCCAGTCACTTTGAAGGTCAACCTGAGCTTCCCATCTTAAACTGTTAGAAGCACATAAGCCCTCATCCGTTGCAGAGCTCGTCAACATAACCGGACCAGAGCACTCACCGCTCATTGTCGTTAATACTTGAGTACCTGTAGGGCAAGCAATCACCGGTGCAGATTCATCAAATATCTTAATAACCTGTACATCAGAATAGATACCATCAGAGGTAGGGTTATCTGGCTCATATGTACACCAGTTAATTACAGTCCAATAGTTAAGAATCTTGAAACAAGCTCCTTCTTGGAAGAAGAATGTATCTCTATCTACGTTATATGCAATCTGATCACAAGGTCCAGCTACCCAAGTAGGTACATCATCTGGCAGTTCCTCAGAACAAGACAAAATTCTATCTTCTGGGAATGTTAATTCAATATCTGCTGGAGTAGATCCTAATTTTGTAATTGTCTGCAAACAGTTGATACTTTCGTTACCCACTATGAACCACTCTCTTGTAACAGTTCCACTGAAACAGTTAGACAATTCAACATCGATATCTCTATGGCCAGTGCCCAACTCTCCACAAGAATTGAATGCCGTTGCTCTTCCGAGTTGAGACATATCCGAGATGTCACCATCACATTCTATCTCTATAGGACCAGGACAAACGATAGTAGGATTAGACTTGTCTTCCAATCTTACAAACGACCATACTTCACTGAAGTTGTCACCTGCAGATCCAAAAGTGCCATCACCATCACCGTCATCCCATACTCTTAAGTATACTCTAAATCTAGCATAATCGACAGCTCCATCACCATCTTCATCAATACCAAACTCAACTAAATCATTACAACAGAAGTTGACAAATTTTCCACCATCCATATCAAGTGAATCATCTTGCATATGACCGTCGTTATTGAAAGTAAGATTACTATCAAAACCACAACCATCGACTTCTCTTCTGATTTCTAACTGAACTTCTCCACATCCATCAAATGAACCGTTATCAATATTCTCTGCGAATATTTTTGTGATCCCTGGCTCACCTGTATTTCCTGGATTTGGTATAAGAGAAACAACAATATCTTGTTTTGTTATTGCAACTGGTGGTGTTGCATCTACTACTGTAACTTGTACAGACTCTACAGTCGTGTTACCACAACAGTCAAAAGCATTATAATAGAAAGTGTAAGTTCCTCTTGGTACTCCTCTTGCAATAAATCCTAAGTCAGGATCAAATGTAATTGCAACACCTGCAAGACCTGGATCAGATATGACAGTTGTTGTGCTGCCACCTCCTGAACCAGAACCTGTTCCAGAGCCCGTACCGCCAGCACCACCTGTACCTGCACCACCTCCAGCTGGAGTTACTACAGTTGTACTTGTCGTAATTGTATAATCAACAAATGAAGAACAATCATCAAATAAGTGACTTGGTTTAGGGAATACAATATCACCAGTACATCCCCACGGGTCTACTGAAGCAGTAAAGTCAAAAACTTCTAAGTCTGGTGCAACATTATCGGTCGCTGCCAATATTTGGTTACATCTTTTTACTAGAGGGTTGCCATCACCATCAGAGTCACACCACTCATAGATAGACCACTCTCTCAATATTTTATTTGCACCGTCACAACCGGGACCTGCATCACAGATAGGTAATAAGATATCTCTGTACTCAGCAAATGTATTACACACTGCTCCATTAAGACTAATCGTACTAGTCCCATCATAGTAGTGCGGGTATGCAGCATTGTTACCTGCATCAATACAGATTTGAACCTCAGCTGGGAATGATTCCGGATCTGATTGAATAGATGGCGCTAAGGTTAGGAAACATTCTTTGAAGAATCTTTCGTAGATACCATCTGGACTAAGATCTGCATCACACCCAAAAGTTTCTGGCTCCTGCAGAGGACATCTAATCGCTGCTGCGTCAAAAGGGGCTGTGGTGTACGTACTCGTACAATTTCCTATAGCACCATTATCACCCTCTATTATCCAAGTTCTGATGAGAGTGGATGAAGAACATCCTCCGTCAGTAAACTGGTCACTAAATCTGATATCAGCTATAGTAACGCAAGATGGTGAAGTAATCGCAGGTGGTAAAAGACCTTCTATATCACCACATAAGAATGGCAACTCAACTGTCTGATCACCACAAGTTGGTGCTAATTTATTCTCGACTAAAACATTCCCCCAACAACTATTTTCTCCATCAGTGACGGTTACTACATAGTTACCTGGAGCGGTAATTGTGGAGCCTGTGACTCCAGAAATAAGAACAGTGAAAGTTCCAGTGAATGTGCCTTCAAGAATCAAGTCGGCCGTAATTACAGCTTCGCAATCTTGTCCTAGAGAGACATTAATCTGGTCATCACAAACTAAGGGAGGAGGTGCAGCTTCTGCAGCTGCAAGTTGGTTTCCTAGATTTAAGATGAGTAAAGAAGAACACAGCACATACTTGCATACCACGCCTACCTTACCCACAATATCGGTCATCACCATGGGATAAAAAGTTTTGGTTAATAAAATGAGTAATGAGATCTCCCTACTCACGCAGGGAGACTCTGTGTTCAGATTTATCAGAGGGGGAATACAAGATGCGAGAAAACATTCTTGTGGGATCAAAGTTACATTCCTATTAGAGTTACTTGCGTAAACTCATAGGTAATTAATACAATTATATTTCACTAATAAAAAAAAGTTCTAATATCTACCCGGAAATATTACACTAATAGATCAACTACTTGCTGAGCAACTTGAGCGCCAATGGCCACACCCATACCACCTAGACGTGCTGCCACAATCACATTTTCTGACTCCTCTCTTACAATTGGTGATTTTGATAAGCCTGTTGCAATAATACCTGACCAGTTATAATCCATCTTAAAATCAGAATCGATATGTCGCTGTGCAAATTCTGTGAGGTGATCAATAATTTTCTTATTGGCACCAAAGCTAGATGTGCTCTCAATGTTGGAATCAATATTTCTTGCCCCTCCTATCAATATTCTATTATCAACGTTACGGAAATAGACATAACCCTTATCATAGTGATAAGCGCCATCTAACCTAGTTTTAATTGGTTGACTGACAAGGACTTGGTTTCTCTTAGGAAGGACATCTATTTGATCCAATAGTTTGTATGTGAATGCATTAGTCGCCAAAACGAGAATATTGGTCTCTAATTCCAGTTTACAATCTTGTAATCTGACCTTAATATTGTGTCCTACCTTCTCCCACCCTGTTACTGTAAATCCAGAACAGAATTCCACTCCTAAAGCCCTGGCCTGGCCTCTCAATGCTCGCACCAACCTAACAGGATTAAGTTGTCCCTCGTACTGATTAAATATCGTCTTGGAGCAAGTATGCGATAATCTACAAGATTGAGAATGAAACGTCAATTCTATCCCCGTAACACTGTTGACCATTCTATTCATTCTTGGAATAGCTTCAGCACATTGCTCATAACTCTCTAAATCTCTAAATACCTCATATCCTCCACACAGCTTAAAATCCATCTTTTTATCTGGTACGGTAGATCGCAACAATTCTAAGCCTTTGTAACGCAATGCGATTGTCTTGGAGACCTCAGACTCCTCCATTGTAGAGAGATCATCAAGCAACTCCCCAATGGCACCAAAACAAGCAAATCCAGCATTTCTCGTACTCGCTCCTTTAGGCACTGGTTCTCGTTCGATTATCTGGACTGAGGCATTGGGATGTTTTTGTTTAATATAAATGGAGGTAATCAAACCGACGATACCAGATCCTACAATTGTAAAATCAGTCTTACCAAACCAATATTTCTTTTCCCAGTAGCTATGCATCTATCTTATTGGAACAATTGAAATAAAAAGTACACATTTGCCTTAAATGTAAATCAGATGTTACAAAGAATACAATCCTTACTATTATTAGTATCCTCTCTAGGTTATTGGGGGCTCTTTGCTGTGCCTTTTGCTAGTGGGACTGCGAGTGGCAGTAGTATATTTAGTGATACCGTTCTAAATCTAAATGATCATATTGGTCTACTTGTAGCGTGCATCGCCGGAGGGCTTACAAGCTTTGCAGCTATATTTCTATTCAGAAATAGAAAATTACAGGCCAATATTAGCTACTTAAGCTTTCTTCCGGCTCTCATCTTATTGGGATTGGCCTATTGGCTATTCAATGGTGCAGGTCAAGGCGCGCTAGGTCTTGGAATGGGTCTACCTATTATTTCTGCTGTATGTAGCCTTGCAGGAGCTTCTTTTATCAAAAAGGATGATAAGCTCGTAAAATCTATGGATAGACTGCGCTAAAATCTAACAACAAAAAAAGGAGCACGATTAAAATCGTACTCCTTTCTTTAACTTATTTCTCCTGAGTGTTAGTTGGGTCTCTTCTTCGCTGAATAGTTCAACTTGAGTTGACCTGACTTTCTCAATTTAGTTTTTACATCTGTTACAAAGCCCATTGTCACATCACCATCAACTTTCATTGATGTATTGATTCCTGGCCTTTGACCTTCTGGTACAGTACTTCTATGCTTCTCGAGGAATAAAGGAATCTCACTGATATCAGCAAACTTATCACCCAACTGTAATGCTGGCTTAGTTCCATATTGTGCCTGATAATTTTTAACAGGCTTTCCTATAAACATATAATTGACAAGAGACTTTTTTTCTAATTTGGTCAATTCCGTTGCATAGGGAACATTATTCTCGACTTTGAGCTCAGAGTCTCTCAATACAGTTACAACCATAAAGAAAAACAAGAGCATAAAGATGATATCCGGCAATGAAGCTGTTGATACCTTTGGGGTTGATTTGCCCCTTTTCTTTTGAAATTTACCCATAGTAATCTAGATTATTCTTCTCCAAAATTTGTAGGCTCTGCCTCTGATATAACTAAAGGAATTCTAGCTCTAATTTCTCTCTGTCTTTCCTTGTCAAGATACTCAAACGCTTTTCCATATTTCCTCTGTGCCTCTTCCTCTCTCAGTTCATTGTACGCCGCTTTCAGCTCATTATAGACTTCTAGGTAGGTCTTGTAACTAGTACCCCTATCATTTTTAAGAGATATTATTGCCTTATTAGGCGCCTCTGACATATCACTACGCTTAGAAGGATTCATAATGAATTCCTTAGCGTTATTCTTAAGAGTTGAAACTTGTTGCGGCTCTCCCCTTACCAATAATTGATTGTCCGCATTTACAAGTACAGAGTACACATTTCGCTTGTTAAGTTTGAGATCCTCTGGAGGCTCATCAGACCAAGGTGGCAACTTTACAAGTACCCCTTTGTCCACATCGATTGTTGTGGTCACCAAAAAGAAAATGAGGAGTAGGAAAGCAATATCTGCCATCGAACCCGCATTGACCTCAGGTGCTGTTCTTACGTTCTTTGCCATACTATCGGATTACTTAAACAAGTTAATAATCTCCATAACTACGGCTGCAAAGAAGGCTATCAATGCAGCAATAACAGCAGTCTTCACACCTCCACTTATCATCTTAGAGATACCATCAGATAAAGAATTTTTATCTACTAGTTCAGAAAGCTTTGCCGTGCCTGCAACGTCTGCAGAAGAGGTCAAAATGAAGAATAGTGCTACGACTAATCCTAAACCTATAATTGCCTTGATAGAACTTTTGGGATCAGAAATCAAATGCACTAAGCCAAATAATATCATAGCTATAACCGCAACAAATACAAGAATAACTACTATGTTAATTGCAGGATTAAAGAAATCGAAATTAGCTGTTGCATCATTTTTAAGGATATCATTAAGATCATCCCCCATAGAATAATTCGACTTTACACCAGATATAATAGTACCCAATGCAATTGCTACACTGATTACTCCTAGTAGGATAGCAAAAAGCTGACCTTTTGTCGTTAATAATTTATACATATTCAGTTATAACTATATGTTACTTAAATACACCATTTCTGGCCATTACATCCACTAAGCCTATAGAAGACTCTTCCATTTTATTGACGATTCCGTCAATTTTAGAAACGATATAGTTGTAAAAAATCTGAAGTATAATCGCCACGATAAGTCCGAATACTGTTGTCAATAAGGCTACCTTGATACCCCCTGCAACTACTGAAGGAGATAAATCACCTACTATTTCGATCATATCGAAGGCTTGTATCATACCGATTACGGTACCCATAAACCCAAGCATCGGAGCAATGGCAATGAATAGAGATATCCATACCAAACCTTTCTCTAATAGCCCCATCTGAACAGAACCGTAAGAAACTATCGCTTTCTCTACTGCTTCTGGTCCGTTATGAGCATTTCTCAGACCCTCATATAATACACTTGCTGTAGGA
The DNA here is from genome assembly GCA_937969415.1 of uncultured Saprospiraceae bacterium. Taxonomy (GTDB): domain Bacteria; phylum Bacteroidota; class Bacteroidia; order Chitinophagales; family Saprospiraceae; genus RFSX01. Next base: position 9,683 of record CALBWK010000164.1, read on the forward strand.
CCTGATGTTGATCTTGCAACTTCCATTGCTCCATCTAGATCCCCATCTGCTAACCTACCATCTATCTTGCTTAATAGCTTAGATGTATTAGTAGTGGCAATGTTAAGGGTGATAATTCTTTCAATACAGAAAGCAAGACCTAGAATCAAAGTCACAAGAACCAAACTCATGAACTTCCAGTCCCCTTCAATAAACTTTTCCTTCAAAACTTGGAATAAACCGGTGCTTTCAGCAGAATCTCCAGCCTGAGCCATCAACTCTCCAAGGCCTAAAAAACTGATTCCTGTCAGCAGAAAACAAATAAGGATGATCTTTCGCATTTTTAATCTTTTCTATTTAAAATTCAGTCGATTGGTGACTATCAAAGCCCTAAAATAGAAATATTGTTGTAATACTTGAAGTCTACGTTAATATTTCGCAAACAATGACTTGGACAATAAATATCACCATTTAACTCACCCAATTAGATGATAATATTCCTAAGAATGGTGCATAAGGTCATATAAGGAAATAGACTAATTTATATTCGTTTGAGTCTTAATCATATACTCTGTATCTTGGTCTAGATGGTAGATCCAAGGATTGTAATACTTTCAGATCTCAACTGGCATATCGATTCCAAAAGGATTAATCGAGCAGATATTCTAATGTTGTTCGAATCAAGATCAATTGGTAGTGGTCAGCGATTCTACCGTATAGATGATTATTATAGACTAATAACTGCTCAGAAGCCTAGTCTAGTCATATTTGCTGGTGATGTGACAGGTGATGGATCTTGTGGGCACGGTTTTCAGACCGCTTTTTATTATCTACTAGCTTTGCTCCAACTTCAAGAGATTCCTACCTTATTCATAAGAGGTGATAATGATCTAGACAGTCATTATAACGCTGTAGTGCAGGGCTTACCTTCATTACCTCTGGTGAAAGAAATCTCAGATAGCACCGTCAATATCCAAGGTCTCAGCATACTTGGTATCAGCTATCAAACTACTGCTGATAAGAAGCAAATCAAGACTTTACTCAGTCAAGTCCAAGGAATGACATTTGACCTTACTTTATGTCATTGCCCATTGAAACGGAGGACTTCCTTGTTAGATATCAATACAGCTTGTCTAGTCACAGGTCATTTTGACAATAAGCTCTTCAGCATAGACAACAAGACCTTTATATCCTTAAGCAACGACTCAGAGGTTATAAATTTTGTAACAGTTACTTATAAAGGAGGTATACCGAAATACAACTATCTATTCGCAAGTCGTAAAAAGCACTTACAAATAAGATATGAGTCTGTAAAAGATAACCTCTATCTTAATGACGTACCTGTAGATATTGCAGAATACGAAAAACTCAAATTACCTCGCAAACGCTATGATAAAGACAAAAATGCACTTGCACTATCCTTAAAATACCTTAGAGGGCAGGATTATAAAAGAAGTCTTGAATTAATGCTAAAACTTAGGTCTGGAGAATTAGAAATGGATAGCACTATGCTGACAAGGCATATGAAGAATCAAATAACTTCAAAGCATAAGCTGTCCAAATCAATGCTCGTGGATTTCCTTGGAAATGCGGTATGGAAATATTTAAAATGAGAGCGGAGAATGAGGGATTCGAACCCCCGATACCCTTTTGGAGTATACACGCTTTCCAAGCGTGCGCCTTAAGCCACTCGGCCAATTCTCCTTACAAAGCGTTACAAAGTTAGTTTTTTAGACTTGTACAGTGTTTATTTTGAATAGTTTTTCGGCGTTGGCTGTGGTGAAATCCCTAACCTCAATTACGGATTGTGACCTAAATTCTGCCATCTTCATTGCGACCAAAGGCAAATACCCAGATTCATTACGTTTACCTCTATGAGGCGTCGGACTTAGATAGGGGGCATCAGTCTCCAAGAGCAGATAGTCTTGTGGAGCATATGCTACCATTTCCCCCAAATTGGCCTTCTTGAAGGTTATCACGCCTCCCAGTCCCATATGAAATCCCATATCCGCAGCTCTCTTACATTGTGCTTTATCACCATTGAAACAGTGAAAGATGCCTGTCAGAGTACCATCTTGATTGGACTCTATGATATCTAGCGTTAGGTCTAAGCAGTCTCTTGAGTGGATAATTATAGGCAGCTGATACTTTTTCGCTAATTCAATCTGGAACTCAAAGGACTCAATCTGTTGTTTCTTGTAAGTCACATCCCAATATAGATCGATACCTGTTTCCCCTATTCCATAATATTGACCTTCTACCAATTCGGATTCTACAACCGCTAGTTCCTCCTTATAATTTTCTTTGACATAACAAGGGTGTAGGCCTATCATAGGAAAGCATAACTCGGAATATTGCTGCCCGAGACTGTTCATCGCCGCTATAGTCTCTGAGTTGATATTGGGTAAAAATATCTTCCCTACTCCTGAATTCTGAGCCTGAACTAAGACTTGGTCAATATCTTCGTTAAATTGCTCTAAGTACAAATGAGCATGCGTATCTATATACATATGAGATAATTAATGGCCAAAAGTAAAACAAAATACTACGTCGTATGGGTTGGACTAAGACCAGGCATTTATGAGACTTGGGCAGACTGTAAAGCACAGATAGCCAATTACCCAAATGCTACCTATAAGTCCTTTAAGACAAGACAAGAAGCAGAGAAAGCCTACAAACAACCAGCGACAGCTTCTATTGGCAAAAAAGCCAAAGCTGCGCCTTGGGATCTATCTGCCTTTAAAGATGAAATAATCTGGGAGAGCATATCAGTTGATGCCGCCTGCAGTAATAATCCTGGCATTATGGAATACAGAGGTGTAGTGACTCAAACTGGAAAAGAAATATTTAGACTTGGCCCGTTTGAAGAAGGAACAAATAATGTTGGTGAGTTTCTTGCTCTCGTTCATGGGCTTGCACTTCTAAAGAAAAAAGGGAAAGAAGATATCCCCATCTACTCTGATAGTAAGACAGCTATGGCGTGGGTAAGAAATAGAAAAGCAAAAACGACACTTAAGCAAACGAGTAAGAACGAAGCAATTTTTCAATTAATTAATAGAGCCCTCAGGTGGTTAGAAAATAATAGTTACAAGACTAAAATATATAAATGGGATACAGAGCGGTGGGGAGAAATTCCAGCAGACTTTGGACGGAAGTAATCAATTAACGAATCGCATTCTATAATCTGCGCTGACTTTGCCTTTCTTGATACTTTCCAACTTTCGCTTGATAAGTCTCTTTCTGAGAGGTTTCAATTTTTCTGTAAATAATTTTCCTTCTATGTGATCATACTCGTGCTGGATAACACGTGCATTGATACCAGAAAAATTCTCTTCGTATTTTTTGAAATCTTCATCGTAATACTCAATGCGGATTGTTGGTTGACGAAATACGTCTCCTCTTATATCAGGGATGGACAAGCATCCTTCTTCATAGGATTCCTCCTCACCACTCTCTTCTATGATTGTTGGGTTGATGAGTGCCATCTTGACACCTTTGATGTCGTTATCTTCTTCTTCAAGTTGTACCGTATCTACAAGAAAAAGTCTTAAACTTTTTCCTATCTGCGGTGCCGCTAAGCCTATACCCTTGGCATTGTACATGGTATCCCACATATTGGCGATAAGCGCTTCCAAGCCTTCGTGATCTTTGGCAACTTCTTTACCAGGACGTCTGAGTACAGGCTGCCCATAAGCGTAGATAGGTAAAATCATTGAAATTATATATGTTTTAAATAACGTTGCAATATAAGGACAGCAGATATCTTATCTAGACGAGATTTGTCCTGTCTTTGTTTTTTTGTCAAGCCACTATTGAGGATAATTTGCTGGGCTTGTGCAGAGGTGTAGTTCTCGTTCTGGTAAGCTAAGATTAGATCAGGATAAGCTGCTTTCAACTTTTTAGCAAAACCTTCTATTTCTGCAACTAAATATGTGGGGTTGCCATCTTTGTGAGACGGTAGGCCAAAAACAACTTTTTCTACGTCTTCTTCTGCTAAGTAGATCTTGAGAAAGGACATCATAGAAGATGTCTTGACAGTTTTGAGTGGGGATACTATGATCTGTAAAGGGTCAGAGACAGCTATACCGCACTTTTTGATTCCATAGTCGATTCCTAATATTCTGGGCATAACGTATGAATGAATGATTGCATCAAATAGTTCAAATAAAAAAGACCCCCTCCATCTATATGGAGAGGGGCCCCATCCCAAAAACAGTAAATCTTATATATCTTATTAGTCCAGAAGGACTAGTTTAATCATTTCGTTATGAGTCGACGTTCGTACAGTCAAGTAATAGATACCTGGGTTACCAAGATCTGTCTTATTCAACGTCATTGTATTCAATCCAGAATCCAACTCCTGAGTCATAGACTTTACAACTCTTCCTTGTACATCTGATATTAGGATATCCGTCGTTGACTTTTCAGTCAAGTAAAACATCAATTCTGTTTCAGTACTAAAAGGGTTAGGATTATTCTGAAGCACTAGCTCTGCAATGTCTGCAGTTGGCGTCATCAATAATCTATGTGTATTCATTTCTGCATCATATACCTCTGCACTGATCGCGCTATGTTGATCAAGACTGAAGATTTCATCTAAGTTAACCGGACCAAGAGTTCTGAATGTAATCTCAAACTGTGCATCTAATACTGCAGCGTTACTAGACCAACTTATAGCCAAAGAACCATTCTGCAGATTGTAATTAGAATCATTCAAGTCAATGTTAACACCTTGGATACTTTGAACCTCAACTTGTAGTTGATCAAAGTTCAATTCAAATTGAAACCCGGTAACTGAAGTAGAATTAGTAATTGTAAACGGTAGAGTTACTACTTGATTATCAGTAATCTTTTGTTCTTGGAAATCTACATTGATTGTAGATGACTGGTTAGTGTGGTAAACTGAATTTACTTGACCATTCAAAAGTTCATCTACAGTACCATCGACATCACCGATTTTTACAGCGACAAAGTCGATAGACATATTTTGTCCAAGATTAATGATCTCATAATTCTCTGAGAAATCTTCTTCTAGTGGTGTCGCAGCATTGGCGAATTGATAATCCTTATCTACAAATCTCCAAGACTCATTCTCAGGAAATTCAGTGTATATTCCTAATATCAATTTTCTTAACTCTACTAAATCAACTCCATCAATAATATTATTTGCATTGATATCCGCAGCAATAATCTTATAAGGAGAATCTAGAGTTTGTACGCCTAGTATGTGTCTCTGTATCATCACCAAATCAAGTGTAGATACACCATTAAGTGGTACAGTATTATTTGCTGGGTTAACGATATAATCACCACCTGTACCCATTGCTGTAAACGCATATTCTCCATTGGAATCTGTGTACACGTCAGTGTTACCACCTTCTAGTGTCACTTGCACGTCTTCAATTACTTGTTCGGTTTCAGTAGAGATAGTTCCCTCTACATTTACTGTTGTAAACTGCTGACAAGGATTGACAGCGTGATTGTTCTGAATGTCAACAAAGGTTGTACAGAATGTTTGTACCAAGCTACCATCAGGTGCAATTGTAGAAACATATATTCTTACTTCTTGCAATCCTATATCGTTACAAGTAAAAGTTCTATTAGTATTGTTAATATCTTCAGTAAAAGATAAGTAAACAGGATAACCACAAGGGTGAGAACTACCTGCATCAAAATCTGAGGCCCACAACTCTATCATAGCATCATCAGGCACTTGGCCACCAGTAGTTGAAATTGGCATAATGTCTACAGCTACACCACTCAGGCAATAAGCAGTAGCAGCTTTTCTATTCGCTACGATAAATTCTTGGTGAACTGTACAAGCATTGCCACAATTATCATAATATGTTAAGTATGCAGTATTCACACCTACTGCAAATTTTCCTGATATACTTCCCGTAGAACCTGTCCCATCTACTTGAGCAGAACTTACACCATCTGGCCCTGTTACAGTATATGAGTATTGTAAGTCATCAGCTGGAGTGCAAGCATCTTCAGCTGAGAAATCAAAACTCACTTGGCCTCCATCGCAATCATAGACTGAAAATACTGGAACACCTTTATCATCAAAATCTAAGTCAGGAGAAAAAGAAAATCTAGCTTCTGGCTTACTTGGGTCTACAACTTTTACAACTTGTACACAATTCCAAGTACGGAATGTTCCATTAGGATTGACTTGGCACCAATCTATTATTTCCCAAGTTCGAATAAGCTTAAAACAGACCGCGTTTCCGCTAGTATTATTAAAAGAAAATAGTTGATCATCGTAGTCAGTACCTACAACATCACATTGTCCTCTTAGAAAATCTGGGGTACCTAAGCTAGCTGGCGTTAAAGTCGCTGGATCTATACAATCAGATAAAGTAATTTCATTCTCTGGACATTGTGTCTCAGTGTCGAACTGGAAAGGATCAGTATTTTCAAATGTAATTGTCTGCTTACAATGAGCCAATTCTCTATCATTAGAATCAAATGCAGTCCACAATCTTTCTATAGTCCCTACTCCACATTCTCTAATATTTGTAGTCACTGTCGGCTCAATATTAGGATTACAACTTTCTCCTGTCATCAACTCCCCAAATGAAGCATCAAGATCATTTTGATTAAAGATATAGTCGCAAGGAACAGTTCTATTTGGTGGACAATTTAAAACAGGAGCAGACTTATCTTGGATAGAAACATTGACCATACAGTCATTGAAATTTCCGTAGAAATCAATTACTCTAAATACTACCATCTGGTCAGTTTCTGCATCCGAGCAACAGAAATTTACCGTAGAACCAAATCCACAATCGCTACTCACTTCGAGAACATATCTCCACTCAACATCACAAGAAGCATCATTCCAAGTATTACTAGGCGTCACCATCACACAATCTTCACCAGCATTATTGCTAGGTTGTCCTGTTGCCCAATTATCATAAGTTACTAGTGAATGATCATCCCATCTAAAACCAGACCCCTCTCTTCTCATACCTATCCAAAATCTATCAGAGTAAGTACGTCTAACCTCTCCTGTTAACCACTCTTCCTCATCAGAATCTTCAAATTTTACAAGGTGACCTCCATAAGCTGTCGCTCTTTTCTTAGCTATACTTGCTGAAATGGTATAGTTAGAAAGATAGTAATGACTGCCATTGCGCTCTCCTAGGTAATCTAGGTCACAAATCTCAGGTCTTCTGCATTCACAGACTCCAGAATTCATTTTTCTAACTAAAGAACAATGCCCTTTACAATCATCATATGAACCATCATCAAATGAACTTGCACCAACAAAAGCAGTACCTCCAGAAGTTAGACTTACTGTTGTGTTCTGGTCACATATAGCAATTGGTGGTGTATCGTCGATTATCTCCACTGGCAAGTGGCATTGACTAGAATTGTAGCATTCATCGTATACCGTGAATAATACAACACTTGTTCCCATTGGTAGTATCACATCTTGACCGTTATAGTCAGCAATAAAACCAGAGTCATATGTAAGGTCATATTTCAGTCCATTAGGATTCTTAGTGCCTTCACAGTTAGTAATTCCGGTTGATGCTCCGTGTAAATCTAGACAGTTATCAGTTGCACTTGGCAAGCACAGACTAGTTGTGACACCACAATTAAAATCACCATAATCACCCGAACCAGGTGCAGTAATTAGTGAATTAGTACTAACAGTGATCCTATCTTCGCCATTAATCATACAAGTACCGTCTGCACTTGTATTAATTGCAGGAGGTGTATTATCAATTATATCAATTGTCTGACTGAAAGAAAATGGTTCAAGTTCAGTAGTCGCAGAATTTGGACACTCCCATACACGTATTACCCAGTTTCGAAATATTTTTTGAGTGCAGCCTATTCGTGGTAGTATTATATCTGTAAACGTTACAGATGTATTACAATACACATCAGGAAATGGAAATAAGAAAGTGGTATCCATCTCACCGTCAGGATTTTGAAATATATAGATAGGAGATCCAGTTTCTGAAACAGGTATCTCATTTTCATCTATACCATTCCAATCCGTATCATACGTACTTGCAACATCACATTGAATCTCGACATCTTGAGGGAAAACAACATTAGCAATATCAAATCTTCGCAATGAAATCTCAACTGAACAAGTATTCGCGGCTCTGTTACCTTTATCATCAACAGCGGTATAAGTTCTTGTAACGGTCTTAATTATATCAGGTGAAGTACATGGTAGTATATCTTCTGACAACAATAATGGCTCTAAGTTGCCATCGCAATTATCTGTGAATGTTGGACCTGGATATATTGCCAAATCTGCACATTCCAATTCAATACTCATTAAATCTGCAGTACATCCACCCATTATAGTAGGTCCAAATTTATCTTCTATAATTATGAGGCCCCAGCATGTATTTCCTGAGCCAAGCGGAGGATCATTAGTATCGTTAAGGACATTATCTATGACACTAACAGTTAAGGTTTCTCCCATATAACCATTTGTCACTTCATTAATACCTGGTAAAAGGTTACCATTTGCATCTGATACTTCTACTCTAAGATATGGACTTGGGCAAGATGCACCATTATCACTTAAGATCATATTAGGTGTGATGATCGCATTACAATCAGCACTTAATGAAACTTGTGTAGTTCCATTACATGAAAGTGCACATTGTGATAATCCAACATTAGCTTGACATAATACTAATGAAAAGACTACAATAAAGAGTCTAGCTAACTTCTCAAAAGAG